>JALOLX010000081.1 GCA_025455765.1 Flavobacteriales bacterium
TGTGGATGCCCACGCGCATCTCGAAGAACGGCAAGCCCTTGGCACTCCGCTCTGCTTTTCGGTGGGCGATGAAGGCTTGCATGTCCAAGGCCGCCAGCAACGTGTTCTTGGCCGAGCCGTCCGTTGGCACAGGCAGGCCACCAGCGGCCATGTACGCATCGCCGATGGTCTTGATCTTCTCGATGCCGTACATGCCCATGATGCCATCGAAAGCCTCGAAACACGCGTTGATCTCACTGACCAGCTCCTGCGCGCTTAGCTGCTCCGATGCGGCGGTAAAGCCTTTGAAATCGGTGAAGAGGATACTGACCTGATCGAAGTCGCGCGCATCGGCCCTGCCCTTGTCCTTCAACTCTGCTGCAATATCGGCCGGCAGGATGTTGAGCAGGAGGTTCTCAGAGCGGTCCTTCTCCACTTGCAGTGCAGCCTTCGACCGGCGCACATACCGTAAGCGTGTGTAGATGCCACCGGCCATCAACAGCACCGCTATGCCACCACCGATCGCGATGTTCCGTGTACGCTCTTCGTCACGCATCTGATCTTCATGCGCTTGCTGCACCAGACGGGCTTCTTCGGCTTTGGCGATGCTATCCTGCAGCATCACCTTGGCGAACTCCATCTGCTCCAATTTCTTGGAGATCTCCTGGGCATTGAGGCTGTCCGTGATCCCGTTCATCTTCTCCAGGTACACCAGCGCTTCGTTGCCTTTGCCCATGGCCTTGTACGTATCATAGTGGCATTGGCACGCATTCTTCTGGAGGTCTAATGCACCGATCTCTTCCGCCAGGGCCAGGCTCTTTTGGCAAAAGCCGATCGCAAGGCCGGGCCGGCCCTGTGCGCGGTACATGTGGCCGATGTTGTTCAGGCTCATGGCGATCCCGCCCTTATCCCCCAGCTCTTCCCGCATCGCCAGGGACCGCTGGTGGAATGCCACGGCGCGGTCGTAGTTGCGTTGGTTGCCGTAAATGACACCGATGTTGTTCAGGCTGGCCGCCATCCCGTTCTTGTCCCCGGTCCTTTCCGATACCGCCATGCTCTTCCGGTAGTATTCCAACGCGCGGGCCGTATCGCCTTGTTCCTCGTATATGACCCCGAAGTTGTTCAGACTGGCCGCGATCCTCCGGTCATCCCGCATCTCCTCCCGCACCGCGAGGCTCCGTGCGTAGTATTCCAACGCGCGGGGGTAGTTGCGCTGGGAACCGTAAATGTTGCCGATGTTGTTCAGGGTGTTCCCCAGGCCTTTCTTTTCCCCGATCACTTCGAAGATCGCCAGTGACCGCTGGTAGTATTCCAGCGCGCGGAGGTTGTTGCCTTGCTCCCGGTAAATGAGGCCGATGTTGTTCAGGTTGCCTGCGATGCCTTTTTGGTCGCCGATGCGTTCGTTGATCGCCAGACACTTCTGGTAGAAGGCCAAAGCGCGCCGGTAATCGCCCTGGTTATGGTACACGATCCCTTGCAGGTTATAGCCCTTGGCCGAGGCCCTGGGGTATTGGCGCGCTGCGGCGAACGCGTGCAGGGCTTCAGCCAGGATCGCTGCCGTGTCGGGCTGGGAGTCGAGGTAGCCATCCGACACGTAGTCAACGTATGCGGCAACACGGATGGAATCGGGTCGGGTCTGGTCTTGCCAGATGGCGTTCAGCGAGTCGAGGTACTGCGCCTGCACTTGTGGAGCAAGCCCCATGGCGACGGCGAGGACCAGGTTGCGGTATGTGCTCATGATCTGCGCTCCACTGTATCGGGAAGGTGTTCCCGCTTTCCTCATTCGCAATGACCTGCTCCGGACAGTTGGACGTGAAAGTAGGCAGATCATGTTGAGCCAACGTTAAAAGGACCGTGATGCGATCATCGTTCGGAAGGGCACGACCACTGCGCGTTGCTCTCGAACGAACTGGACCTATCTGCTGGAAGGCATCGCTGTACAGCCCTTCACAGCAGCCGGAAGGGTCGTGTACGCACCTCCTTCACATCGCCACCCATCAGCACAATGCGGTACGTACCGGGCAGAAGCTCCTTGGTAGCGGTGGGTGAATGAGCTCCTACCCACCATCGCAAGGGTGGCAACATCACCGTGTGGTCCTCCCAGTCCGTCCAGGGCTTGCCACAGTCCATCTGGGTCATGTCGAAGGGGATGCGCTCCACCCATCCGGTGTCCGTGCGCATTTCGATCCCGAACAAGGGCATGCGGCTTGCGCAACCGCCATCCAACATCACACGACCAGTGATGCGTACCCACACCGTATCGGCGCTCACGCGGTGGACCTGCACCTCCTTCAACGGCGGTTGTTTTGCCCAGTGCGCTGCCCGATCCTCCTCGGTCATCGGTGGCGGAGGGGTGTACGGAGGGGGAGCGGGTTGCGGCGGTGGAAGGTTCCGGTAGTACTCTTCCAGATCGGCCAGCTGCTGCTTGTATGCCGCGTCATCCGCGGCGATCAGTCGCTTGGCCAGCATGTTCGCTGCAGCCACCGACCTTGGTTCTGCAACAAGTTCCTCCGCGGCATAGCGTCCCTTGCGAAAGGGGATCACATCGGGCGAGGGACGGTCCCAGCGCGCCCAGGCCCGGTCGATCAAGGGCTGCATGTCATCCGGCAGGTCGATGCGCATGGTGTCGGTCCCTGCGATCACCAGGACGTGGCTTTCTACTACACCGGTGACCGGTGAGAACACACGCCAACCACCGTTCTTTTCCTTGAACAGATCACCGCTCTGCAACGTGATGGTGTCGGACTTCAGCCAGAACTGGTCCGAGTTGTAGTAGAACACCCGTTCTTGGTAGTGCTGCTTCACTTCATAGGGACGATACAAAGGATCGTCCGTGTTGCCGGGCTCGGAGATCACGAAGCAGAAATCGGGCGGTTGGGCTCGGGCGCACAGCGAAGCCGCAGCAAACAACAAGCAGAAGAGTGGACGCATCGCCATGCAGTACACCGGTGTGGACACCACGTTCACCGGCCCTCCAACACCTCTTGCACATAGCCCACCCAGTCCATTTCCGGAATGCCCTCGTCCAGGTAGTGGTCCGGCTGGATGCCCATCACATCCACTGGCATGCGCGGCAGGCGGTGGCTCATGCTCATGGTGTACCCGAGTTCGTAACAGCCGTCGGGTGAGGTCACCTGCCGCATGTTGGAGACATCGAGGGAGCCCATGGTGGGATGCCCGAAGAGCTTCACCTTGGCGCTGGTGCGCGCGTCCAGGAGGAACTGCTCGTCGGTGCTTCCGTTGCCCTCGTTGCAGATGATCCCTACACGCTGCGGATAGGGCAGCACAGCATGTGCGCTGTCCACCGACCACGGCTGCGCGTTCATGTCCACCCATGCGCCCGTGGCTGCGCGCATGCGTGCAGCGATGTCCAGGCATTCCCGGCCATCCTCCGTCCCGCGTCCGAACATATCGGCATACGCTTCGTAACCGGCAGCGTTCAATTCGGTGGCCCAGAGCTTCACGCCTACCGAACGCATCGGGCTGGTGTAGAGGTAGGGGATCAAGCCCGCATAGCTGGCGTCGCTACCGCCGGTGCCGTAGCGGATGTCGATGATGAGGTTCTCCGTGCTGCGGATCAGCGCATCATGGGCGGCGAGCACACTATCGATGCGCACCTTCTGCTCGAAGGCGAACGAGGGGATGCGCAGGTAGAGCGTACGTTCGTTCAAGCGTTCCATGAATGGCGCATCGGCCTGCATGGCGCGCTGGTGCATGCGTTCGGCTTGGGACAACTGCGGCGCCGGCACTTGACGCACCCAGCCAGCGCCCATCTGCAATAGGCTCCCACTTGTGCCCTGCAACTCGGCCACCACCGGTTCGGGGGAATGATCGCCCATGTAGAAGGTGCCCGTGTAGCGACCGTCCGCCTGACGCTGCACTTCCACCTTCACTTCACCAGGCTTCCAATTCGGATTCTCAGAGGCCAGGATCACCGCATCGAAGCGCGTGCTGTCCTTGGCTTGCCGGACGATGCCCACCCGATAGGGGCCACCGCTCCATAAACCCTCCAAGGGATGCCTCGCGTTGCCCATGCGATCCAAGCGCTTCACGAGTTCCGCCTCGGTGAGCTTCACGGTGCGGCCCACCGGTGCGATCAGCGCCTGTGCGGGTGCGGGCGTTGTGCCTTGCGGAGTTGCCTCCTGCGCCTGTTCGGTGGGGCCGATTCCGATGTGCCCACGCCGGAACCATTGTAGCCATTCGTTCAACAACTCCGTGCACGCCCTGAGGTCCTTCGCATCACTCACTCGCGTCCGGAGATCCGCGGTGTGCTCGGCATAGGCGGCTTCACCCTTACGATCCACCACCAGCTTGAAGCCTGCGTCGTTCTGCGCGAAGGTGTTCACCATCCAAGTGAAGGTGGCGGGGCAGTCGCAGGGTTGGGCCTGTGTGGCAACGGCTAGCACCATGACCGTAAGAAGTACTGGGTAGCGGCAGTGATCCATGTGAACGTCCAATGGAAGGTGAAATACGAAGATGACGCTTCTGTTCAAAGTGGAACAGGCGCGACCGGTCAGGGCGGGACATAAGCCCGCTCACTTCTATCGATCCAGCATCATTGGCACCACCAGCTCCACCTTGCCTACGGCCGGGTGCCGCGCCAGTTGCTCCAGCTGCCCGATCAGGAAAGGGCCGGCCAGCCCGGAGACCGGTACCAGTTCCACACCAGGGGAGTGGAACGCGGTCAGCAGCACGCCTTCATCCACCCAGCCATCCAAGGTGCCCGTGGTCCGGAACCCGAACTGGACGAGCACGGAGTTCAATCGCTGAATGAGCGCTTGCGGTGAGCCCGCGTTCATGTCCGACGCGTTGAACACGACATCCACCACGCCCGTGAACGGATGCTGCTGGGTCATGCTGAGCCCCGCATGCGGCGTAACGCCTACCCCTTCATGGAGATGGCGCTTCCGGTGCTCGGCGTAGAGCCCTGCCGAGGTTACGGCCCGGTTATTCCGCACAGCTTCCAACTCCGTGTTGTGGTGCAACATGAACTTCTTTCCGTTCTTCTTCCGCGGATAGGTGCAGCCGTGCTCCTCGCATTCCAGGCCCAGCACGGCGTACCAGGCGCGCAAGCTGTCCGCGCGCACGCTACGGTGGTAGTCCACCTCCAGGCGCTTCTCATCAAAGACCAGGCGCGCCTCCCGCTGCCCTTCCTGCACCGTGTAGTAAGGGCCGGGGCGCATGGTCATGCGGATGGTGTCCGGCATCGCGCCGAACCACTGGCAGCCGTTCATCTGTTTGCCGGCGGCCTTCACCTGCAGCGCGTCGTAGCCTTCTGGCACTTCCTCGAAGGTGAACATGCCATCCTTCTTCGCCGTTGGCTTCACGCCTTTGTCGCGCGCATCACGCAGCGTCACATGGGCACCGGGGAGCGGCTTGCCCTGTTCGTCGTGCACACGCAAGGGTAAGAGAAGGCTTGCGGCACATGCGGTATCGGTCCTGGAATGCAAAGGTGCCGGTGATACCGCCAACTCCGTGCCACCGATGGGGTTGAGTACACCTTCCACGCTCCTCCTACCTTCGCTCTGCCATGCGCCTGCCTTACACCATCGCCCTGTTCACACTCGCCCTTGGAGCGCAAGCCCAAGTGCTCCCCGAGCTTCCGCAGGAGTACATGAACGTCTGTTATCCCACCACGACCAGCACCATTACCGTGTGCAACAGTGGCTGCGACTACGGCAACGGGCAGCTGCAACAGGCCATCAACGCCGCGCAACCGGGCACCACCATCCTGCTGCAGGCCGGGCATACCTACAGCGGCAGCTTCACACTACCCGACAAGACCGGCGACGACTGGATCGTGATCCGCAGCAACGCACCCGATGCCCAACTGCCCGCCGCCGACCAACGCATGACACCCGCCTTCTCCCCTGCCCTGCCGCGCATCGTCTCGGCGGCCGGACAGACCGCGCTCACCTTCCTTAGCGGCGCACACCACTATCACCTCATGGGCCTGGAGGTCAGCAGCACCGGTTACTCCTTCGACCTCATCCGCGCAGGCGATGGCACACAGAACGCACTGGCCGCGCTGCCGCACGACCTCGTCTTCGATCGCCTGTACATCCATGGTAATGCCACGCTCGGCTCCAAGCGTGGGATCGCCCTCAACAGCGCGCGCACCGCGGTGGTCAACTGCCACATCAGCGATTGCAAGGGCGAAGGGCAGGATACGCAGGCCCTTTGCGGATGGAACGGTCCGGGGCCCTTCAAGATCGTGAACAACTACCTCGAAGGCAGCGGCGAGAACGTCCCCTCCGACATCGAGGTGCGCAACAACCACTTCTTCAAGCCGCTCAGCTGGAAGGAAGGACATCCGGATTTCGCAGGCACGGCGTGGTGCGTGAAGAACATCTTCGAGCTGAAGAACGCGCAACGGGTGCTGGTGGAAGGCAACATCCTGGAGAACAACTGGGCCGATTGCCAGAACGGGTTCGCGGTGCTGATCACCCCACGCACGCAGAGCGGGGCGAGCATGTGGAGCCGCGTCACCGACGTCACCTGGCGCTACAACATCCTCATCGGCAGTGATGGCGGTTACAACTTCAGCGGGCACGACGACCAATTGGACAACCCGGTGAGCACACGCATCCTGGTGGAACACAACCTCGCGTACGCCATCAGCAACGTGAACAAGATGTACCAGTTCCTCAATGGGACCGAGCACCTCACCATCCGCCACAACACCAGCCTCAATGCGGGCACCACCACCAGTGCCGCCGGTGACCCCACACTCTTCCTCACCTTCCAGGACAACATCGCAGGCTATGGCGCCTATGGCGTGTGCGGCACGGGCGCGGGCTGTGGCAACGGCACCATCAACACCTATTTCCCCGGTTCCACATTCTCGCACAATGTGCTCATCGGCACTCAAGGCGGCCCCAACGGAAACCCGTCGCAGTATCCGCCAAACCACTGGTTCCCCGCCGGCACCGGTCCCGTGGGCTTCATGGACGCCGCCAACAACAACTACGCGCTGCTACCCACCAGCCCCTACTACAGCGCGGCTTCCGACGGTACGCACATCGGCGCGGACATCGACAGCCTGAACAGCTACACGGCGAACGTGCTCAGCGGCGTGTGGTCGAGTTGTGCGGACATCACGACGGACATTTACGAACTGATTGGCGCAACGTTCTTCACAATAGCGCCGAACCCTGCTCAGGACCAGATCACCATTCACACATCCCATGAATTGAATGGCGGACAGGTCACCCTGCTCGATGTCACCGGCCGTGTGCTGCTTCAGCAACCCTTCGCTGGACCAAGCACCAACATTCAACTCCCCTTGTTGTCGACCGGAGTGCTGTTCGTGCGGCTGACCACCACTGACGGAACGGCCGTGGGCATTCAGCGCATCGTGCTGGCCCATTGACCACACGATCGATCAAAGTCCTGCGTGAACCGAATATCCATCCTGTGGGCAGGCACATCAGGTACTTCAGTCGCCTCCGGATGTAAGCCACCGGTGAGCAGCGGGTGCAAGCTGACTACGTCTTTCGCTTGAGCCGCTTCGCAACCTGCTTCGCCTCGCTCTTCAACCTGCGTTCCACCTTCTTCACGTCCTCGCCGGGCGGAAGCTCCTCTGGGGTGATGCCGCGTTGCAACATGCTGTTGCGCACCGCCTTGTTGCTCGCCACATGCTCCTCTCCGATCGACCTCATGCCGTGCAGGTCCTTCTCCAACACGTTGTGGCTGGTCATCTCTGTGGCGAAGTCCTTGGCCTTGATCGCCAGGGTGGAAAGGAAGTCGGCCAGCGGACGAGTGTCGGGTGCGCCCAGCTTGCGCTTCATGTCATTGGTGCTGGCGCCTCCAAAAAGGGCTTGATCGCCCTTGCTGCGGATCACCGCGAAGCCTGCGTGGTCCACTCCGCGCTCGTAGATGATGCCACTGAGCTGCGAAGCCAACCCCGGACCACCCTTCGGGCTGCGCCAGGATCTTTCACGCCCAACCATCGTTGCTCGGCCCTCACGTAGCTGACTGCTATGCTCGGGCCTCGCGCCTCGGTTGGTCGCGAAATCTCTCCGGCTCGCTACCAAAAATGGTACGGGGTTCGCTTCATTCTCGCTCTTCATCAACTTATCCCGGGCCGTCACGCGGGCCACGTCCAGCAGCCGCTGCTCGATCACTTCCTGCTTGCGTGTCTGCACCGCGAAGTAGGTCTGCGCAAAGGCAATAGCGGGCTTGGCCGGATCTCCGTTCTGGGCGATGAGGTAGCAGGCGTAGCGGGTAAGGGCAATGTCCTCGATCATGCGCTCGCTTCCTGAACCAAGCAAGACCATTTTGTTGATCCCAACAAAATGGTCGGAGACCCCCTCCCCAGCCGCTTCGCAGGCCTCGCGCGCCTTGTCCACCACCTTGGTGAAGTTGCGCCACTCGGTATAGCCGAGCACGGCTTGCAACTCCCGAGCGCTCCAGCACTCCACCCCCTTGATCTCTCCGCTCGCTGCCTCGAACCGTGCGAACAATTCTTGGATCTGCTCTTTCTTCATGCTAGGGCGCGATCGACGCACTTCCCGTCAACCGCGTTCGGACAAGATAGTGGCGGGCTGGCATCCCTGGTAGCCCAAGCTCCGCAGGTGTAACTATCCACAGTCCATTCGCCTGTTCATGGTCGCGGTCTGCTACGCATACGTGCACTTCGTCCAAGCCCACCAACCACGTTCCTTCATCCCCCCAACCCACCCACCATTCGCCCACCTCCCCGACCGCTGCACACTTCACCCCTCCCGCGAACGCGCCTGCCGAATACCTTGCACACATGCGCCTCCTGCTCCTCGCCTCCACCCTCGCGCTCGCATCCGCAGCTACCGCCCAATCCGACAGCGCCAATGCCGCCACCGCGCGCCGCTTCGCGGAAGCATTCGTCCGCGGCGACTACGACGGCATGCACCAGGAACTCGGCGGTCCGCTCGCCCTGGTCTTCCGGCCTTCGGTGCTCAAGGACAGCTTCGGCCAGATGCGCAACTCCCTCGGCACGCCGCACCTGGACAGTCTGGTGAAACGCAGTCCTACCAGCTATCGGCTCTTCTTCAGCTACGCCTACGACCCCACGGAAAGCGACCCCTTCAACGTGGTCCTGAGCAAGAAGGCGCGCATCGTGGGACTGGGCAACAGCAGGAGCCGGATGCGCTTCGCCACCGATACTGTGGCCCGGCCCGTACCCAGCGATGCGGAGTTGCGCAGCACGCTTGATGCCTACCTGAACGACAAGCACCGGCGCGCCGCCTTCGATGGGTGCGTGATGCTGCTCGACAGCGGCCGTGTGCGCTACAGCACCTGCCTCGGCCAGGCCGACCGCCGCACCGGCGAAACGCTCACCGACACCACGCTCTTCGAACTCGCCTCGTGCAGCAAGCCCTTCACCGCAAGCGCCATCCTGCGGCTGATGGAACAGGGCCGCCTGCGCCTCGATGACCGCGTGCAACAACACCTGCCCGAGCTGCCCTACCGCGATGTCACCCTCCGCCAGCTCCTCGCCCACACCGGTGGCCTGCCCGATTACATGGAGCTGTTGGAGAAGCATTGGCCCAAGGACCGCATCGCCACCAACGCCGATGTGCTCGCCGCGCTGGTGAAGCACAGCCCAAAGCCCGTCTTCAAGCCCGGCAAACGCGAGGAATACAGCAACACCGGCTATGTGCTGCTCGCCTGCGTGATCGAGCGCATCACCGGCCACAGTTACGCACAGGCCATGGACGAGCTGCTCTTCCGCCCGGCCGGACTGGAGCGCACCCGCGTGTACAACACCCGCCGCAGCGGCGAGCTCATCCCCGCCTACGCCTACGGCACCCTGCGCGACAGCACCGGCGCGTTCCACCTGCCCGACAGCCTGCCCGAAGAGGACTACGTGCGCTGGCTCGATGGCATCACCGGCGATGGCACCGTGAACAGCAACCTGCGCGACCTCGCCTTGTGGGATGCGGCACTGCGCAGGGGCACCGTGCTTTCCCTCGCCGCGCAGGACAGCATGCACACCCTGCAGCGCACGAAGAACGGCGAGCCGACCAGCACCGGTCTCAGCTGGTTCATCGAAGGCGGCGACACCCACGAACGCGTGGCCTCGCACTCCGGCGGCTGGCCCGGTTACGCCACCTTCGTCCTGCGCTTCCTCGATCGCCCCCTCACCGTAGTGGTGCTCAGCAACACGGCCTACATGCGGGTGGACCGCATCGCGAAGAAAGTGGCGGAGTTGGGGTTGGGACGGTGATGTGAACCCTCGGCAAGCGCGCGTCCGCTTCCGATCGGCTTCCGGAGATCACTCCCCCTCCACCACCCGGAACGGCGGCCCCACCAGCTCCTGGTCGCCCACCAGCAGGATCACCGCGCGGTACTCACCGGGCACCCATGGCTTGCCGTAGGCAGGTTGCGCCACATGTGCCGGCACCAAGGCCACCGTTTGCTGGACCCATTCCGCGTCGGGCATGCCGCAGCACATCTGGATCCGGTCCGGCGGCAGGTAGTCCACCCACGCATCATCCTCCTTGCGCTGGAAACCGTACAAGGGTGTTCCTCCACTGCAACTGCCATCCAGCTTCACATAGCCGGTGACGCGCACCACGATGGTGTCGCTGAGGTGGTAGAGCGGCGCGGAAGGCGCACCGGAGCGTGAGCGTGCATGACCGATCGACGGCTCCAAGTCGGCATGGATGAACGGCCAGTCCACCGGCTGGGCAACAAGTGCTGTTGAGAGCAGCAGGGCGAAGAGTTGGAAAAGAGGACGCATACCGTTCGGTACACGCCACTGCAGCTCCGGTTCAATGGAACAGCACCCGCTCACCGCTCCACCACATGGAACGGTGGACCGAACATCGGCTTCTTTCCACGCATCAACAGCACCACGCGGTATTCGCCCGGCGCCCAGAAGCCGCCCGATGCAGGCCGGTGACCCACCGCCGGCACCAGGCCCACCGGTGGCCCACTATGGTCGCTGTAGTAGTGGTCGCGCTTGCGGATGGGATACGGCAGCGGCTGCAGGTCCTCCCATTCGCCATCCACCTGGCGTTGGAACCCGTGCACCGGCACGCTCTCATCGAAGGCGGGCACGACCATCACTTCCCCCTCCACCATCACGCGCAAGGTGTCGTCGGTGTATAGCGTGTCGCGGACCTGCAGCCCGGGAGCCTGGGGCGCGAGCTGCACGTGGGGCGCCACCTGCACTGCATGTCGATGCATACGAGGGACCCGGGCCCGCGGGAAAAGGAGTTGGGCGTGCAGCGCGTGCACGAGCAGCAAGGTGGCGAGGAGGAGAAGGGGGCGCATGTGCAATGGTACACGATGGGCGGACGAAAGTTCACTACTTGGTGGTCCGTGGGGCGGTGCACCGCCGCACCTGGCCGAGCCATCGTGTGCCTGTACAGTGCTCACAGCCCCCGTGCGGCCATCTGTTCGCCGCGCTCCGTTCAGCCCGCGCTAAGCCGCCTTGGCCGCCCGTCCCCGACCCTTGCGCCCTGCGATCCGCGCCCGATGCGTGTTGCCCCAGTCGCGCATGGCCGCGATCAACGGCTCCAGCGTATGCCCGTGGGCGGTCAGCTGGTACTCCACCGTAACCGGCACCGTGGCCTTCACCGTGCGCGACACCAGCTGGTTCTGCTCCAGGTCGCGCAGCTCCTTGCTCAGCATCTTCGGCGTGATGGTGCCGATGTCGGCCACCAGTTCGTTGAACCGCGATGTGCCCTTGGCCAGCAAGGTCAGGATGATGAGCACCTTCCACTTGCCGGAGAGCAACTCCACGGTGTCGCGCGTGGGCAGTATCTCCGAGATGCACTTGATGCGGTTCGGTACGTTGGGGAAGTGTTTCATGACACAGCGTGCAGGCCACGAAGGTCGGGAGACTTTCCCGACGGATACTACTATCCTTCAGGATAGTGATATCTGATGGATACCACCTTCAGGGAACCTTTGTCCCGTCAACAACGATCCCCATGAACAACAAGATCCTCATCACCGGCGCCAGTGGCCACCTCGGCGGCGGCGTGCTCGCCCACCTCATCCAACTGCTGCCGCCCGCGCAACTGGTCGCCGCCGGCCGCAACCAACAGGCCCTGGCTCGCTTCGCCGGCACTGGCGTGGCCATCCGCTCCATGGACTTCGATGATCCCGCCTCCATCGAAGCAGCGCTCACCGATGTCGGCACGCTCTACATCGTCCCCACCGCCGCGCCCCATCGCCTGGAACAGCACCGCCGCGTGGTGGACATCGCCGCGCGCTCCGGTGTGAAGCATGTGCTCTACTCCGGCGTCATCCACCACGATGAGCGCGGTTTCGGGCCGGCCATCGCGGACCACCAGCATACCGAGCAGCACATGGCCGCCAGCGGGCTCCAGCACACCTTCATCCGCAACGGCATCTACCTCGATGCCATCCCCATGCTCCTGGGCAATGCGCTGGAGAGCGGTGTGTTCGTCTATCCCACCGCACCGAACGGTGTGTCCTGGGCCGCACGTGCCGATCTGGCCGAAGCCACCGCACGCATCATCGCCGATCCCGCACACCACGGCAAGGTGCACCAGTTGAGCCTTCCGC
>JALOLX010000082.1 GCA_025455765.1 Flavobacteriales bacterium
CGGTGCCACGGTGTACTTCCATCCGGAGATCCGCACCCGCGTGGAAGTGCCCGAAGTACTGGCCGAGCAGCTGGATCCCGCAGAGATCCACACGATCACTGAGGACGATGGAACGGTGCACTACATGCTCAACCGCAAGTCGCCGAACACCACGATCCCCTTCGTAAAGGACAACGAGTTCAACTACTCGTCCATCCTGGGCAAGCTCTTCGGCAACGATGCACGCCGCTACACGTGGATCATCTACATCCTCGTGGTGATCTTCATCATCACTGCGGTGAGCAACGGTGCCAACATCACCGACGGCGTGGACGGCCTCGCTACAGGGACTTCAGCGATCATCGTCCTAACGCTGGGCATCCTGGCCTATGTGAGCGGCAACATCGTCTTCGCGCACTACCTCGACATCATGTACATCCCCGGTTCGGGCGAGCTGGCGGTGTTCATCGGTGCATTGCTTGGTGCCTGCATCGGATTCCTCTGGTACAATGCCTATCCCGCGCAGGTCTTCATGGGTGATACCGGTAGTCTGGCGCTCGGCGGGATCATCGCCACGCTGGCCATCCTGGTGCGCAAGGAACTGCTGATCCCTGTGCTCTGCGGCATCTTCCTCGTGGAGAACCTGAGCGTGATGATGCAGGTCTCCTGGTTCAAGTACACGAAGAAGAAGTACGGCGAAGGGCGGAGGATCTTCCTCATGTCGCCGTTGCATCACCACTTCCAGAAGAAGGGCATCCACGAGAGCAAGATCGTATCGCGCTTCTGGATCGTCGGGATCATGTTGGCCGTGCTGTCCATCGTAACCCTCAAGCTGCGTTGATCAGGATGACGCAACGGAGCACATATCCCTTGGTGGTGCTGGGTGCGCAGGAGAGCGGCGTGGGTGCTGCGAAGCTCGCCCAGCGCAAGGGCATTGAGGTGTTCGTCAGTGATGCGGGCATCATCAAGCCGGCATACCGCGAAGAGTTGCAGCGGCTCGGCATTCCCTTCGAAGAGCGTGGCCACACGGCAGAACGCGTGCTCGCGGCACAGGAGATCATCAAGAGCCCGGGCATTCCCGATACCGCATCGTTGGTGGTGGCCGCTGTACAGAAGGGGATCCCGGTGATCAGCGAGATCGAGTTCGCTTACCGCTACTGCAACGGACGCATCATCGGCATAACAGGCAGCAACGGCAAGACCACCACGACGCTGCTTACGCACCACATCCTGCAGCGGGCCGGTGTCAACGTGGCGCTGGGTGGCAATGTGGGCACCAGCTTCGCAGGGCTCATCGCTGAGGGTGATCATGACTGGTATGTGCTTGAGTTGAGCAGCTTCCAGCTCGATGGCATCCGCACCTTCAAGCCGGATGTCGCCATCCTGCTGAACATCACGCCAGACCACCTCGACCGGTACGCGTACCGCATGGAGAACTATGTCTCCAGCAAGTTCCGCATTGCGATGAACCAGTCGGCCGACGACCACTTCATCCATTGTGCCGATGATCCTGAGACCGCCAACTGGCTGTCGGGTCATGCCGTGAAGGCCCAACGCTGGCCCTTCTCCACCGAACGCATCCTGACCCGCGGAGCCTGGCTACAGGACCAGCACATCCACATCACCACCGACCAAACCACCTTCCACATGTCCATCATCGAACTCGCGCTCAAAGGCCGCCACAACGTCTACAACTCCATGGCCGCCGGCATTGCCGCCCGTGTGCTGGAGCTGCGCAATGATGTGGTGCGCGAAAGCCTGAGCGATTTCCAGAACGTGGAGCACCGATTGGAGCATGTGGCCCAGGTGAACGGGGTGGACTTCATCAACGACTCGAAGGCCACCAACGTGAACTCCGCGTGGTATGCGCTGGAGAGCATGGACAAGCCCGTGATCTGGGTGGCCGGTGGCGTGGACAAGGGCAACGACTACGCTTCGTTGTTGCCGCTGGTGAAGGGCAAGGTGAAGGCGCTGGTGTGCCTGGGCAAGGAGAACGAGAAGTTGCACAAGGCCTTCGGTGGACTGGTGAAGGATGTGGTGGATGCCGACAGTGCAGAGCAGGCCGTGCTGGCCGCTTACGCGCTCTCGGAGCCGGGTGATGTGGTGCTGCTGAGCCCTGCCTGCGCCAGCTTCGATCTGTTCGAGAACTACGAGGAACGCGGACGTCGCTTCAAGGCAGCGGTGCGCGCCCTCTGATCCAGCAACCCCATGGAACACACGAAGAACAACGCATCCCACCTCCACATCGCTGGTGGTCAGCTGTTGCAGGCGCGGCAGGTGGCGCTGCAGCGTGTGCAGGGTGCGGCGCACAGCCTGGAGCCGGTGCGCGAGCTCGATGGTGTGCACTACATCAACGACAGCCGCGCCACCTTCCTCGACGCTTCGTTGGCCTCCATCGCAGCGGTGCAGCAACCGATGGTGTGGATCGCAGGTGCCTGGAGCGACGAGCTCACTGAAGGGCTCACGCAGGAGCTGTTCGGTGATCGCCTGCGCGCCGTGGTGCTCTTCGGTGCAGGCCACGACCGCCACGCCTTCAAGGATGGTGGCCGTGTGTTCGTAGCCGATGATGTGCGGATGGCCGCGTTCCTCGCCCGCGAGATCGCGCAGTCCGGTGAAGTGGTGCTCTTCAGTCCCGCCTGCCCCAGTGGTAACGGCTTTGCCAACTACGAAGAGCGGGGTGTCGAATTCAAACGCGCCGTGAACGACCTCTGAGCAACGTCATGAGCAACTTGATCCATAAGCTTCGCGGCGATCGCGTGATCTGGATGACGGTCCTGTTCCTGGGACTGATCAGCCTGCTCGCCGTATACAGCTCGATCAGTTCGCTCGCCTTCAAACGGGAGGGCGGTAGTACGCTTCACTTCCTGTTCAAGCATGGCCTGATGCTGGCCTCCGGTGGTGCCATCATGTACTACGCGTCCACCCTGCGCTACACCTATTATTCGCGGCTGTCAATGTTGGCCATACCGGTGACGGCGGGCCTGTTGCTGCTCACGCTGCTGCTCGGTTCCAACATCAACGATGCCAGCCGCTGGATCACCATCCCCATCATCAACCAGAGCTTCCAGACGAGCGATCTGGCCAAGGTGGTACTGGTGGTCTACCTCGCCCGCGTCATCGCCAAACAGAAGGATGAGGAGTGGACCCTGCGCGATGTGGTGGTGAAGCTGATGGTGCCCATTGGCGCGATCTGCGGCTTGATCCTGCCGGCCAACTTCTCCACCGCAGCGCTGCTCTTCCTGCTCTGTATGATCATCATGTTCATCGGGCAGGTTCCCATGAAATGGCTCTTCGCCATTGTTGGCCTTGCCGTCGGTGCGTTCATGCTGCTCATCATGGTGAACGAGGCCTTCGATCTTGGTGTGCTTCCCCGTGTGGAGACCTGGGAGAAGCGGATCTCGAGCTTCGGTGAAGCCGACAGCGACGCCAACTACCAAGTGGAACACGCCAAGATCGCCATCGCTTCAGGTGGCTTGCTGCCCAATGGCCCCGGTAGCGGAGCCTCGCGCAACTGGCTGCCACACCCATACTCCGATATGATCTACGCCTTCATCATCGAAGAGTATGGCAGCATCATCGGAGGGCTGGGCCTGCTGTTGCTCTACCTGATCCTGCTCTTCCGCTCCGTACGCATCGCGGGTAGGGTGGAAAAGCCCTTTGGTTCGCTCGCTGCGGTGGGCCTCAGCCTCATGCTCGTGCTGCAGGCCATGATCAATATGGCAGTGGCAGTGAACCTCGTTCCTGTTACCGGTCAACCGCTGCCCTTGGTGAGCATGGGCGGCACCTCCATCTGGTTCACCAGCCTCGCAATAGGCATCGTGCTCAGCGTGAGCCGCAGCCTCGAAGATCCCATTCCAACCACCGATGAACAGCGCCCCCGCACCGCAGCAGCTTAGGGTGATGATCGCCGGTGGAGGCACCGGTGGGCACATCTTCCCGGCCATCGCCATCGCCAATGCGGTGCGCGAGCGGGAGGCTGATGCCCAGTTCCTCTTCGTGGGTGCCGAAGGGAAGATGGAAATGACCAAGGTGCCTGCTGCTGGCTATCGCATCGAAGGCCTCCCCATCCGCGGCTTCCAGCGTGGCAGCATCGTGAAGAACCTTGCGTTGCCCTGGCTTCTGGTGCGCAGCATGCTGAAGGCGCGCAGCCTCGTCCGCAACTTCCGTCCGCAGGTGGCCGTGGGTGTGGGCGGATATGCGAGTGGGCCGCTCCTTGCCGCAGCGCAGCGCATGGGTGTCCCCACGCTGATCCAAGAGCAGAACAGCTTCCCCGGAAAGACCAACATCCACCTGGCGCGCCGTGCGCAGCGCATCTGTGTGGCCTATGCTGGAATGGAACGCTTCTTCCCCAAGGAGAAGCTGCTGCTCACGGGCAATCCGGTGCGTGCCGAGGTGGTCCGTCTCACCGGCAAGCGTCCCCGTGGCATGGAACACTTCGGGCTCAACGAAGGCCGTCCCGTGCTCTTCATCACCGGTGGCAGCCTCGGAGCTATCCAGGTGATCTGGCAGACCGGCACACCCTACTTCGCCCAGGCACGCGCCGCGGTGGAAGCGCTCGGCTACAGCGATTGCAAGGTGCATGAGTTCGTGGACCGCATGGACCTGGCGTATGCCGTGGCCGATCTGGTGGTGGCGCGTGCCGGTGCCATCAGTGTCAGTGAGCTCTGCCTCGTGGAGCGTCCGGCCATTCTGGTACCACTGCCCACCGCCGCCGAGGATCATCAGACGCACAATGCACGTGCCCTCACCGATCGCGGCGCGGCCGTGTTGCTGCGCGATACCGATGCCGTGGAGCAGCTTGGTGCCAAGGTGCTCGAACTGATGCGCGATACCGCAGCCCTCGACCGCTTGCGTACAGCCATTGCAGGCATGGGCACACAGCACGCTGCCGACACCATCGCTGCTGAAGTGATCCGATTGGCACGCCCCATCCAACTACCAACACGCAACGTCGCCTGATCCATGAGCACCCTGAGCGGACATCGGTTCTACTTCATCGGCATCGGCGGCATCGGCATGAGCGGTCTTGCCCGCTACTTCCGTCGCCGGGGAGCCGAAGTGGCCGGCTACGACCGTACGCCCAGTGAGCTCACCAATCAGCTCCAGGCCGAAGGGATCGAGGTGCAGTTCAGCGAGGATGCCCGCTTGATCCCCGCAGAGTTCCTTGCTGCGCCGCCCGCCGAAGTGATGGTGGTGCGCACACCCGCTGTGCCCACCGCAAGCCCGCTGTTGAAGTACTGGGAGGACCAGGGTGCTCGCATCCTGAAGCGCGCTGAGGTGCTCGGGATCATCACCCGCGACAAGCCCACCATTGCAGTGGCGGGCACACACGGCAAGACCACCGTCAGCACCATGATCGCGCACCTGCTCACCGAAGGTGGTGTGCAGTGCAATGCCTTCCTCGGCGGCATCGCCGCGAACTACGGCACCAACGTGTTGCTGAACGACAACGCCGTGGTGAACGTGGTGGAGGCCGATGAGTACGATCGGAGCTTCCTGCAACTGTGCCCCACGCAATCGGTGATCACGGCCATGGATCCCGATCACCTTGACATCTATGGTACGGCAGAGGCGATGTTCGAAGCGTACGCCCAGTTCGCCATCCAATGTGATGGTCCACTGCTGGTGCATGAACGCATCGCACGCCACTTCACGGACCGCAGCCAGATGCGCACCTATGCACTGGGCAGCAGCGGAGAGCCTTCCGCAGCGCATGTGCGTGTTGAACAGGGTGCGTACATGTTCGATCTGCACGCTGAGGGACGCGTGATGAAGGATCTGCGCCTGGGCATGCCTGGGCGACATAACGTGGAGAATGCCATTGCGGCCTCCACGGTGGCCCTGCGCATGGGTGTGAGCGAGGACCGCTTGCGCGAAGGACTGTCGAACTTCCGCGGGGTGGCCCGCCGCTTCGAGGTGCGCGTGAACAGTGACAAAGCGGTGTTCATCGATGACTATGCGCACCATCCCAAGGAGCTCGATGCCTGTATCGCCAGTGCACGGGAGCTGCATCCAGGGCGCCGCATCACCGGTGTGTTCCAGCCCCACCTCTTCAGTCGTACCCGCGACCTGGCAGCTGATTTCGCACGTAGCCTGGCCGCGCTGGATGAACTGATCCTCTTGGAGATCTATCCCGCACGCGAAGAGCCCATCGCCGGTATCACTTCTTCGTGGCTGCTCGATCAAGTGCCCATGACCAACAAGGTGCTCACCACCCGGGATGGTCTGCTGGAGCTCATTGAAGGCCGACACACCGATGTGTTGCTGACCATGGGTGCCGGAGACATCGATCGTGTGGTGCCTGCACTGGAACGCCTCATCAACCAACGTCACGAACCATGAGCAAGTGGAAGCGATACCTCCGTGTGTCCGGCATGCTGCTCGGCGTGCTGGCGATCATCCTGGCCCTCGGCTTCGTGGAGCGCAATGCCGACCGCACACCCCTGCATGATCTGCAGGTGAAGGTGAGCGGTGCTGAAGGGGTGCGCTTCATCGATGAGGCGAGCGTACGCCGTGAAGTCCTTGAACAGGGCATCGCCGTGATGGGCACCACCCTCGGTGAAGTGGATGAGACGCGCATCGAGGAGCGACTGCGCAGCATTCCGTGCGTGGCCAAGGCTGAAGCCTACCATACCATGGACGGTGTGCTGCACGTGAAGGTGGTGCAGCGCAACCCCATCGTACGGGTGATCAACAGCGACGGCACCGGCTTCTACATCGATGATGAAGGCTGGACGATGCCCACTGAACTGGCGCATCCCGCCCGCGTGCTGGTCGTCACCGGCCACCTCAACGAACCCGGTGCCCGCGACGGTGTCATCGACATCTTCAGCACCGACAGCCTCCGCAACCGCTTCCTATCGGACGATATCCATCGCCTCGCCACCTTCATCCGCAGCGAGCCCTTCTGGGATGCGCTGATCGATCAGGTGGTGGTGCGTGCCGATGGTCAGTTCGAGCTCATCCCCAAGGTCGGTGGCCAGCGCATTCTCATTGGCGATGGTTCCAACCTTGAACAACGCTTCGCCAAGCTCCAGCTCTTCTACGCCAAAGGCATGCCCATGACCGACTGGCGCCGCTATGACCGCATCGACCTCCGCTTTGCCGATCAGGTCGTGTGCACCGAACGAACAATGCCCTAAACACCCCCCCAAGACCATGGACCAACACCAAGACATCGTGGCCGGCCTCGACATTGGCACGACCAAGATCGCCTGCATCGTCGGGCGCAAGAACGAACAAGGCAAGATCGCAACATCCAGAAGACCGTGGAAAGCATCGTTGCTGCGGTGAAGATGGCCGAGGACAGTGCCGGGGTGGAGATCGGCACCGTGAACGTGGGCATCGCCGGACAGCACATCCGCAGCATGCAACACCGCGGCATGAAGATGCGCGAGAGCCTCGAGGAGGAGATCGCACAGACCGATATCGATCAGCTCATCGAAGAGACCTACCGTCTGGTCATGCCTCCGGGTGAAGAGATCATCCACGTGCTGCCCCAGGAGTACATCATCGATAACGAGCAGGGCATCCGCGACCCCATCGGCATGAGCGGCATCCGCATGGAGGCCAACTTCCACATCATCAGTGGGCAGGTCACTGCAGC
Organism: Flavobacteriales bacterium; assembly: GCA_025455765.1. GTDB lineage: Bacteria > Bacteroidota > Bacteroidia > Flavobacteriales_F > PHOS-HE28 > PHOS-HE28. Next base: position 7,586 of record JALOLX010000082.1, read on the forward strand.
GCGCAACATCAACAAGTGCGTACACCGCGCAGGCCTCAACGTCACCGAGCTCATCCTCGAACCATTGGCCAGCGCCGATGCCGTGCTGAGCCAGGAGGAGAAGGAGGCCGGTGTGGTGCTCGTGGACATCGGCGGCGGTACCACTGACATCGCCATCTTCTTCGACAACATCATCCGCCACACCGCCGTGATCCCCTTCGGTGGCAACGTGGTCACGGAGGATATCCGCCAGGGCTGCGGCATCATGCGCGAGCAGGCCGAACAGCTGAAGACCAAGTTCGGCAGCGCACTGGCCTCGGAGAACAAGGACAATGAGGTGGTGTGCATCCCCGGTCTGCGCGGCCGCGAGCCGAAGGAGATCAGCCTGCGCACCCTCTCGCAGATCATCCAGAGCCGCATGGAGGAGATCCTCGAACATGTGCACTTCGAGATCAAGAACTCCGGCATGGAGAAGCAGCTCATCGCGGGCATCGTGCTCACCGGTGGCGGCTCGCAACTGAAGCACCTGAAGCACCTCGTGGAACTGATGACCGGCATGAGCACGCGCATCGGGTATCCCAATGAGCACATCACCAAGAGCGCTGTGGAAGATGTGACCAGCCCGTTGCATGCCACCGGCGTGGGCCTTGTGATGAAGGGCTTCGACTACCTGGAGCGCCACCGCAGCCGCACCCCCGTGGAAGCACGTGCCACCGCAGCCGCACGCACCCCCGTCAAAGGCCACTCCAAGGGCATTTTCGGTGGTCTGCTGGACAGCGTGATGAACGGCGCCAGCAACCTGCTCAAGGAGGACGAGATCTGAGCCTCCGATCCGACACACCCCTACCGAACAACTGACCAATCCCCCCCAACCAATGAAATTCGACATCCCCCAGGAGCTCAACTCGATCATCAAGGTGATCGGCGTGGGCGGTGGCGGCAGCAACGCCGTCAATCACATGTACGAGCAAGGCATCCGTGGCGTGGACTTCATCGTCTGCAACACCGATCGCCAGGCCCTTGACATCAGCCCGGTACCCGTGAAAGTGCAGCTCGGTGTGGCCCTCACTGAAGGCCTCGGCGCAGGTGCTGTGCCCGAGCGTGGCAAGGAGGCCGTGCAGGAGAACCTCGATGAACTGCGCCAACTGCTCAGCACCCGCACCAAGATGGTGTTCATCACCGCAGGCATGGGTGGTGGTACCGGCACCGGTGCTGCGCCTGTGATCGCACAGCTTGCCCGTGAAATGGGCATTCTCACCGTGGGCATCGTCACCAGTCCGTTCATGTGGGAAGGGCGCCGCCGCAAGCAACAGGCTGTGAGCGGGGTGGAGGAACTGCGTAACGCGGTGGACACCCTGCTGGTGATCAACAACGACCGTCTGCGCGACCTCTTCGGCAACCTCTCGGTGGCCAATGCCTTCGAGCATGCGGATAACGTCCTCACCACCGCCGCTCGTGGTATCGCAGAGATCATCACCAAGACCGGCAAGGTGAACGTGGACTTCGAGGATGTGAAGACCGTGATGACCCGCAGCGGCAATGCCATCATGGGCATGGCCGAGGCCGAAGGGGAGGACCGCGCCATGCGTGCCGCACAGGAAGCGCTCGACTCTCCGCTGCTGAACGACAACAACATCGCCGGCGCCAAATTCGTGCTGCTCAACATCACCCACGGCACGCGCGAGATCCTCATGGACGAGATCGGTGAGATCACGGACCATATCCAAGATGCGGCCGGCAGCGGCGCCGATGTGATCTGGGGCTACGGCATGGACGAGAGCCTCGGTGAGAAGGTGCGCATCACCGTGATCGCCACGGGCTTCGAGACCAATGCGGCGACCGGTGCCATCGTTCGTCCTACGGAAGAACGCACCATCATTCCCCTCGATGCGGACCGGCCCACGATGATCACCCAACCCATCGTGAACCCGGTAGCCACCGTTGCTCCATCAGCACCGGTAATGCCGCCCGTTCCTCCGGCCTTCGAAGAGCCTTACCTGAAGCCCGCCGCTGAAGCACCTCGCGAAGTGGAGGCTTCCGCGCCGGCAGCACCCCAGGCCACCATCGAGTTCGAGGTGGAGCCCCGCCGTGTGCTCAGTGAGCCTACGCCGGTAACAGCGACGGAAGAGAAGATCGTGCACGGACTGTGGGATGAGGTGGACAACCACACGGCCAACACCCAAGCGGTGATCTCCGAAGCGCGCCTGAACCCGCAGCAACATCAAGCACGTGTGGAGGAACGTCAGGCCCGGATGCGCGAGATCAATCAGCGCCTGCGTTCGCCGAACGGACTCGCTGACCTTGAACAGGTGCCTGCCTACAAGCGGAAGAACATCCACATCAGCGATACGCAGCACAGCGCCGACTCCAACGTGAGCCGCTACACGCTCAACGAGGAGGTGGATGAACATGGCGAGCGCCGTGTGGAACTGAAGCGCAACAACCCGTTCCTGCACGATAACGTGGACTGAGCCATGGACCTGCAACAACGCATCGATGCCGACATCAAGGCGGCCATGCTCGCTCGCGAGAAGGATCGTCTGAACGCGCTGCGCGCCATCAAGAGCGCCATCCTGCTGGAACTGACCAAGGAAGGTGCCGGGAACGGGCTGGATGAAGCCACCGGGCTGCGCATTCTGCAGAAGATGCACAAGCAACGCCAGGAAAGCGCCACCATCTACCGCGAACAGGGTCGCCCAGAACTGGCCGCCGAAGAGGAAGCCCAATCCGCCGTGATCGAGGCCTACCTGCCCCAGCGCATGAGCGAAGGTGAACTGGAGGCTGCCGTGAAGGCCCTCATCGCCGGCAGTGGCGCTGTAGGAATGAAGGATATGGGCCGCGTAATGGGTCTGGCCACCAAGGAACTGGCCGGTAAGGCCGATGGATCCGCAGTGGCGGCCATGGTCCGCAAATTGCTCGCAGCCAGCTGAGCCTCAGCAGGTAAGTGAGTTGAAGGGGTGTCCGGGGGGGCACCCCTTCTTTTTGTTCGGTATGCCTTTTGTGGCGGAGTAACAGTGGTTTTTCACGATATTCGCAGCCGCTTCGGCGTAGTCCCTGGTAATGCTTCGCATAATCCTTGTTCTGGCCGCGTGTCTGCCGATCGTTCTGTCGGCTCAAGACCCGTGCGATGTCACCTTGATCGTGACTTCGCCGTCCTGTGCCGGTGTGGATGATGGTGTCATCACCGTGATCAGTTTGAGCGGAGGGCCCTACGAGTACTCCATTAATGGGGCGCCACCAGTGCCGGACCAGAGCTTCACAGGACTTACAGCAGGGCCTTACACGATCGTCGTTGCAGATGCCGCACAGCCTTGTCTGAGCGTGATCGATACCCTATTGATCGAACCGGACCTGGTCATCATCGGCAACCCGGAATATTGCCCAGCCGACCCGCCCGTTCTGACCGTTCTACCCATTGGAGGTTTCGAGCCGCTTGATTACCTGTGGTCTGACGGCACTATTGGGGAGACGCTTACCGTGCCTCTTGGGGACGAAGGAACCTACACGGTAAGCGCTGCGGATGCGAACGGTTGTGTCGTCGATGCCGAGATCGAAGTGGTGGCTTTGCCTGGCCCGGTGGCTGTAATGGGTATTCCCGACACGGTTTGTCAACGTGTTCTGGTACCCGTTTTCACCCTCTCCAATACGGGCAACGCGCAGCTTTGGGAATGGGGAACGGATGGCACCAGCACCGAAACCCTCCATCAGATCGTTTTTACCCAGAGCGGATGGCAGCCCATCAGTATACAGGCCCTCGATACGATAACAGGCTGTGCCAATATCCCTGTTCTGGATAGCATTTTTGTGGAAGCACAAGTGCCAGCAATATTCACCGCAGAGCATGTGCCTTGCACTCCCTTTGTTGATGTGCTGCTGGGAAGTACAGCCGATAGTTGCGCACTCTTTGTGAATGGAACGCTCCTTACGGAACAATGCAACGGGTTCCTGCGCTATGATGCCCGTCGATACGAAGAGCAGGTGTTCACCCTGTACGCCACCCAGGCCAACGGTTGCAACGACACATTGGAGATCACCGTGGATGTCAGGACCGAGCCCACATTGTTCCTGTCCAACGCCTTCTCTCCCGATGGCGATGCGATCAATGAACTGTGGCCAGCCAATGTAGAGATATCAGATCTTGGATACGAACTTGCCGTCTACGACCGCTGGGGCCGTCAGTTGTGGATCTCGAACGATCCCACGGACCAATGGGACGGCACAGCCAACGGTAGCCCTGTTCCGGTGGGCGTCTACGTATACACCATGCGCTATCGAGATCCGTGTCAAGCGACCGATGAGGTCACATCCAACGGATTCCTCACGATCGTACGCTGAGCAGGTGATCTTTGTGGTCCGCTCATGCAGGGCCAACACACACAACGCAGTTTCCCGGTCGAAGGCATGACCTGCGCCAGCTGTGTGCTGGGTGTGGAACGCGCCCTTGCATCCGTGCCCGGTGTGGAGCATGTGCGGGTGAACCTCGCCGATCACAGCGCCACCGTGGTGCTCCACCGACCTGTGGCGGATGAGCAGCTGCGCAACGCGGTACGCCATGCCGGCTATGACCTCGTGGTCACCGATGCCATGGACCTGATGGAGGCCCTCGAACAGGCGCATACCGCCCGGCTCCACGACCTGCGACGACGCTTCATCATCGCTGCGACGCTCGCGCTTCCCCTGGTGGTCGTGGCCATGTTCCTGCCCCACAGCGCACTCAACCAATGGGTGCAATTCCTCCTGGCCACACCTGTGATCCTGGGCACCGGGATGCCCTTCTTCCGCAATGCCTGGCGACAGCTGAAGCACGGGCTGGCCAACATGGACAGCCTCGTGGCCTTGAGCAGTGCCGCAGCCTTTCTCTACAGCACCTACCGCCTGTTAACCACGAAGGATATCCACACGCATCTGCATTACGAATCCGCTGCGGTGGTGATCACCTTCGTATGGCTGGGCCGATACCTCGAGGCACGCGCCAAGAGCAGCACCGGAGGGGCCATCCGCAAGCTCATGGGCATGCGGCCCGAACGCGTGCTGCGTGTATCGGATCACGGTCGCACAGAGGAGGTGCCCATTGCGCAAGTGATGCCCGGCGATGTGGTGCTGGTCCGCACCGGTGAGCGCGTGGCCGTGGATGGCACTGTGCTCGAAGGACGGGCCGCAGTGGACGCATCGATGTTCAGTGGTGAATCCTTGCCAGTGGAACGGCTGCCCGGTGCTCAGGTGCTCGCCGGTTCGGTGGTGCAACAGGGTTCGCTGCGGATCCGCACCACACAGGTCGGGCCGGGTACCTACCTCTCTCGCGTGGCCCAAGCCGTGCAGGAAGCGCAAGGCAGCAAGGCCCCTGTACAGTTGCTCGTGGACCGCGTGGCCCAGCGGTTCGTGCCGGCGGTGCTGACCATCGCCATCGCTGCCGCCCTTGCCTGGTGGGTGTTCGGTGGTGTGGATGGCGCTGAACGCGGACTTCAGGCCTTCATCACCGTGCTCATCATCGCATGCCCTTGCGCCCTCGGCCTCGCCACCCCCACCGCCATCATGGCCGGTATCGGCAAGGGGGCCGAGCAGGGCATCCTCATTCGTGGAGCCGACAGCCTGGAACGGGCGCATCGCATCACCGCAGTGGTGGTCGATAAGACCGGTACGCTCACAGAAGGCCGCCCCACCGTTGTGGACCGATGGACCGACCTCACGCACAACGAACTCGCCACGCTGGCCGCCATCGAGCAACGCAGTACGCACCCCCTCGCCCGTGCGCTGATGAACGCACTGCCCGATCCCGCAGGTGCAGCACCCATCCATGAAGTGACCGAGGTGCCTGGAGAGGGCATGCAGGCCACGGTCAACGGCGCAAGATGGCTGGTGGGTAACCGTCGCGCGCTGGAGTCCGGCGGTGTGCGCATCGATCGTGAACATAGCTTGCGCGAAC
>JALOLX010000381.1 GCA_025455765.1 Flavobacteriales bacterium
AACGGACAGGCCAACATCCACGCCTGGCACGACCTGGGCTTTGCCATTGGACAGCTCACCGCGCAAGCCACCGCGCTTGGCATCGGTGTACATCAGCTGGGAGGCTTCTCCGCCAGCGCGGCCCGCGAAGCGTTCGCCATTCCCACGTCGCTGGACCTGGTGAGCGTACTGGCCTTGGGCTATCCGGATGACGCGTCAGTGCTTCCCGATGACCTGCGTGAACGCGAGTTGAAGCGATCACCCCGCAAGCCCGCGGAGGAGCTCTTCTCACGGGGACGCTTCACCTTGTAAGTGAAGGTTCACTTTTCCCGCTGGATCGTGCGTTGCCAGCGTTGCACACCACCCGCATCGAAGACCGTGATGGTCAGCGCGCGTTCTGCCTTGCTGCCGGTGAACGACAACTCGGCGAAATTGCGCTCGCTAAACAAGGTGCCCTCCACGCGATGGTCATTGGTCTCCTTGGGCACATAGGCCGAAGAGGTCAAGGGCGAGCAGGTGAGGTCCCAGAGCGTGGCGCCGTTCGGTAGCTTCACACTACTGAGCTCGGTGAAGTGCCTGTCGCCGCTGAGGAAGATGACGTTGCGGATGTTCTCTTCGTTCAATCTACGCAGCAGTTCTTCGCGTTCCTTGGGCACGGTGGCGTGGTTCTCGAACACGGCAGCGCTGTTGAGCACCTGACCACCAACAGCCACCACCTTGAAGGAAGCGCGGCTGTACTTCAACGCCCGGATCAGCCGGTCCAGTTGGGCTTCTCCCAAGATCGCGGGTTCGGAGGTGCGCAGATCACCCGGCACCCGGTAGGTGCGGTTATCCAGCAGGAAAAAGTCCACATCCGCGTAGCTGAAGTCCGTGGCGATACCGGGCACACCGGGAACGCCGCAGGTGGGGTTGGGCCAGAAGAGGTCGAACACTTCGCGGGCCGTGCCGCTATGCACGAAGCTGCCGTCAGAGTCGTTCGGGCCGTGGTCGTGGTCGTCCCAGGTGGCATAGTGGGCGCCGGTGCGGAGCAGTGGTTGCAGTGCGGGTTCGGATCGGGTGTGCGTGTAGCGGTGGAGGAACCCGGAGCGGCTGCCCCAATCCGGTTCGCGGAGATAGACGTTGTCGCCCAGCCAGAGCATCACTTCGGCCTGTCGTTCGGCCATGCGCGTGTAGATGCTGAGATCGCCGCCGTAGGGTCGGCCGGGCCGGTCATATGCAGGTTCGTTGATGTACGCACAGCTGCCCGTGAGCACTCGGAACGGCGGCGGATCGGTGCGGTGGGCCCACAGGGTGTGGGTGCGAAAGGTGAGCGGTTGCCCCACGTCAATGGGCTTGCCATCGATCACCGGACGATAGCCGTAGGAGGTTCCGGGCACCACGGGGTGTACCACCACATCCAAGGCATAGGCGTTGTGGGCTTCAGCGCGCACTGTTGCTGTCCGGAGCACACTATACCGTTGATCGGCGCTTGGGACCAGACCAGCGCAGGAAAGAACAGCGAGGAGAGCAGCAGATCGCGCATGGCACAAAGATGAGCGTAAGGCCGCAACCCTATCTTGCGCAACGTCGAGCCACTTGCCTATGAACCTGATCGAAGCCTGGTGGGCCATGAAAGCCCAGCTTCCCGTATTGCCCATCGAGGGCATCGGGGCGAAGTACATCTATCCGTTGTTCGTTGGACTCATCGTCCTGGAGTACATCCGCGCCAGGGAGCTGTATGATCTGAAGGAGAGCTGGGCGGGCTTCGTAATGGGCTCGATCGCCACAGTGATCCGCGTGGTGGTGAACGTGTTCGAGATCTCGCTGTACATCCTGCTGTTCACCTGGTCCGCACCGTTGCGCGAGTCCTTGCTCGGCTACACCAGCCTCGGTTGGGCCTGGTATGTGTGGGTCATCTGCCTGGTGTTGGACGACCACAACTTCTATTGGCACCATCGCCTGTGCCACAATGTGCGCATCCTGTGGGCGGCGCATCTGCCCCATCATTCGGGTAGGATGTTCAACCTTACCGTGAGCATCCGCAATGGCTGGTTCATCTCCTTCTTCAAGCCGATCTACTGGCTGTGGATGCCGCTGGTGGGCTTCGAGCCGATCATGATCGCCACCTGCTTGATCGTGAACGCCTTCTACCAGTTCTTCCTGCACAGCCAATTGATCCCATCGCTGGGGTGGTATGAGAAGGTGTTCAACACGCCGTATGTGCACGTGGTACATCACAGTAGCAACACCGAGTACCTGGACCGCAACCATGGTGGCATCCTCGTTATCTGGGACCGGATCTACGGTACATGGCAGGACCCCTTGCCTGGCGTGGAGCCGCGTTATGGCATCAGCCACGACCCGGACACCTACAGTCCGGTGACGCACAACCTCTTCGAATACCGGGAGATCTGGCGCGATGTGCGACGGGCACCGGGGCTGCGGAACAAGCTGATGTACATCTTCGGGCCTCCGGGCTGGAGCCACGACGGCAGCAGCCTTACCAGCCGCGAGCTGCAGCAAAGCTTACAGGAACAAAGCGCCACGGAGCCCGTCACTGCTCCAGCATGAACAAGGCCGGGATCGCTCCCGGCCTTGCTTTATCGGTGCTTGTGCGATCTACCGCCCGAAGAGGCGTCCGAGACCGAAGCCTTTCTTCTTCTCCTTCTGCTGATCGTTGCCCTTGGTGCGCTCCAGTTCTTCACCGAAGAGCTCCTTGGTCAAAGCGGCATAGTCGGGCTTGGCGGCCGACCCGCTGCGTTCACGCTGCTGCTCGCGGGGCCGCTGGTCCTGTGCGGGACGTTGCTGGTCGCGGCGCTGGTCCTGGCGAGGACGGTCGTTGCGGCGGTCGTTACGTTGGCC
>JALOLX010000083.1 GCA_025455765.1 Flavobacteriales bacterium
GGAAGCGGTCGGCGATGTAGCGCGTGCTCAGTTCCACGGCGGCGATGATCGCGGCGTCCTTGATCAGCACCTTGTGGTGGCTCTCGTACTTCTCCTTCAACCCGCGCAGGATGGAGATGGCGTCCTCACGCGAAGGCTCGTCCACCATCACCTTTTGGAAGCGGCGTTCCAGTGCCTTGTCCTTCTCGAAGTACTTCTGGTACTCGTTCAGTGTAGTGGCGCCGATGCTGCGCAGTTCGCCGCGGGCCAGGGCAGGCTTCAGGATGTTGGCGGCGTCCATGGCGCCTTCGCCACCGCCCGCGCCCACCAGCGTGTGGATCTCGTCGATGAAGAGGATGATGTTCCCTTTGGCACCGGCGATCAGCGCGGCGATGTCGAGGCTGAAGACCTGCTTGCCCTTGAGGTCCTCGGGGATGTCGCCGCTGACGATGCGTTGCGCGATGCCCTCGGCGATGGCGGTCTTACCCACGCCGGGCTCACCGATCAGGATGGGGTTGTTCTTGGTACGGCGGCTGAGGATCTGCAATACGCGGCGGATCTCCTCGTCGCGACCGATGACCGGATCGAGCTTGTTGTCCTTGGCGAGCTGGTTGAGGTTCTTGGCGTACTTGTTCAGTGCGTTGTAGGTCTCCTCCTGGCTCTGGCTGGAGACGGTGCTGCCCTTGCGCAGCTCCTTGATGGCCGCGATCAGGTCCTTCTTGGTGACGCCGTTGTCCTTCAGCAGCTGGCTCACGGTGTCGCTGCTGTCGAGGATGCCGATGAGCATGTGTTCCACGCTGGCGAATTCATCGCCGAACTCCTTCAGCGCGGCGAGGGCCTTGGTGAGCGCGTCGCTGCTGTAGCGTGATAGGCTGATCTGACCGCCGCTCACCTTGGGGTAGCCCTGTACGATGCGGTCCAGCGCCTGCGTCATAGCGGGCACGTTCACGTTGAGCTTCTTCAGCAGGAAGGGCGTCACGTCCGGGTCCACCTCCAGGATGCCTTTCAGCAGGTGGCCGTTCTCGAGCATCTGCTGGCCATATCCGGTGGCGATCGTCTGCGCCTGTTGGATGGCCTGCTGGGAGCGGATGGTGAATTTGTTGAGGTCCATGGTCGTCCTTGGTTCAGTGGGGAGTCGTTCGCGTCCCGGGACATCCCTGCTGTCAAAGGACGAACCGGAAGTCATAGAGTGTCAAAGTGGCCGATGGGTCCCGCCTCAACGCGCATTTCGGTCATGCGGCAATGCGGACAACATGTCATTTCTACCGGGAAATGGCTGGTCACGGATAGCAGGAAGTTCATGTTGATGGTAAGGTGGTCGTACCACCGACACAGTCCGGAGGCTTGGAAGCTGACCTGAAATGCACCGCAGGGTTACGGTTTCGGGCAGGGAACAGTTCGTACACGGTCTCGAAGAGCAGTACGAGAATAAAAAATAGCTGAGTTGGGCAACCCTTGGATGAGTTTGATGCATCTTTATGACGGCAGTTCACATGTACCTCCTCCTTCTTGCCTCCCGATGATCGCTCATTTGACTACGCATTACTCTGTCGTTTTCCGTTCGGCGATCTGCAGTGTATTCTTGATGGTGAGCTGCATAGCGGTCGGGCAGCCTTATTGGGTGCAAAAGGTTGGCGGTGGAGGCAATGATGCTGTAAACGCGATACGCACGGGAGAAGATGGTTCCATCTACATCACTGGAGAGTTCAGCGGGAGCATCACGTTGGATGGGACCAATTTCCAAAGCACGGGCAGCATCGATGCCTTCGTGGCCAAGTTGGATCCAGAAGGTGATCTCGAGTGGTTCACACGTTGTGGAGGAAGCGGCATCGACCGCGGGCTAAAGGTGGATGTTCACTCCAATGGCACCTTGGCATGGGTGGGAGAGTTCACTGGTTCGGCCGGATTTGGCAGTACTACGTTGGTCAGCCAGGGAGGGACAGCAGACATGTTCGTGGCGCTGATCAATGCGGAGACCGGGAGCCTGACATGGGTTGCAAGTGGTGGCGGGGCGGCAGGTACGGATAGACCAAGCGGGGTCAGTATCGCACCCGATGGAAGTCTTTGCGTTGCCGGCGAGTTCCGAGGGACTGCGACCTGGGGTAGCATAAGCCGCACAAGCCAGACCGATCCCACGACCGGGTCACCGAGCACCGACGTGTTCACGGTCAAGTACACCGCCGCCGGAGAGGTGGTCTGGGTGGAACAGGGCAGTGCCAAATTCGCAGACCGTGCAGTGGACGTGGTGCACGATCCACAGGGAAACATTTACGTCACCGGCCAATTCAGCGATACGATCACGTTCGACCAGACGCACAACAATATCCTCTTGAACGCGTCCTTCTTGATCCGTTATGACGCGAACGGGAACGAGGTCTGGTTCCGTCGGTTCGGAGGCGCTGGGTTCAACCATGTGCGCGACATGGAGTTGGATGTGAGCGGCGATCTACTGTTGACCGGTGACCAGCAAGGCACGATGGTGTTCTCAGGCAGCTCTGGCTCCATTAACGTGGCCAACGCGTTACCCAACGCTTATTACCTATTACGCGTTACTACAGCGGGAGCATTGACCGACCATGCAACCGTTGGGTCGGAAGACGCAGTGCAGGTAAGTGCACTGGCAGTTTCGTCTACTGAAGTTGCTGTTCTGGGCACGTTCCGTTGTCAGTTCACAGACCTTGCCACGCTATACGATGGCGATGGCTTGTTCATGGCAGCGGGTCCTGAAGATCTGTTCATCACCCGCCATGAACGCAGTAGTCTGGATACCGAAGAGGCGCAACAATTCGGGGGGCGAGCTTCGAAAACCGGCGGAGGCATGGCGTTCACTGCTCCAGGGCAGCTCGTCTTTACAGGAAGCTATCAGAATGCCCTTATTTTTCCGGCTACTGCCGGATTTACTGGTCAGATCGCAACTCCCGGTGGCGGGATCACGAGCACGGGTGTTACATCGTATTGCGATGACCCATCGTACGGACGTTTCATAGGGATCGTGTCTGAAGGGGTGGTAGATGGTTTCGTCGCCCGCGGCTATGTGAATGGCCGTGAACCATATGACATTTGGCGTCGGGAAGGTGAGGGTTGTGATCGTGACATGTTAGAGGTTTGCATACGCCGGGCTGGTACGGACGCATGCGTTGATACCATTCGCAATTGTGGTCCAACTGGGATCACTGTTCAAACGAACTACTCCTTCGCGAACAATGCCAACGCAAATTTTCTAGGACCTGCGTTGACCTTCCAATGGAGCACGGGCAGCACAGCAGGTCAGATCAACGTGAGTTCGAGCGGGACCTACAGCGTAACAGTGACCTCTGTGAACGGCTGCTATCAATGGCAGGATACGATCGTGGTGGTGATCCTGCCGTTGCCCGTCTCACCGGTGATCTCGGATGATGTGGTCGTGAACACATTAAGTACGACCCCGAGCGGTATCGAACTCTGCGATCCGGAGACCGCGTGGGTATGGGCAGGGAACATTGCCAATGGGGCAAGCACCTCTTGGCTTACCCCAGGAGGGCAGCAGATACTGGGCACTGACTCTGTGCTGGTGGATACCAGTGGAACCTACACGTTCACCGTGGAGGCTGCCAATGGGTGTATCCGTACGGTTGGGGTGGAGGTCGTGGATATTCCATCCGTCCCACTTCCAGACATCGATGTTGACCTGGTCATCAGCTTCCCGGATGATGAGGATGGCAATGATTCCCTCGCGCTCTGTCCAGGAAGCGGTGCTACGTTCGTTTATACACCCGTATGGACGATCAACGGGTCAGTGGTTGATAGTTTGCCAGAAGGATTGACCGTGACCTGGGGCTTGGCTCCAGGCGAACCAACGCTTGAAGGAGATAGCGACCCGCAGTCCGGTAGTCTACCTCCCATAACTGGCTGGGTGATCGTGGATCTGATCGTACAGGTGAGCAATAAGCCTTGTTTACAGGATAGTATTCGGTTCACGCAGCGCGACAGCATTTTCGTTGAGTTCTTTCCGGCCACGGAGGTGGTACTTGACCTTCAAGGCCCTTCAGTTCTTTGTGATGGCGAACAAGCTGTCCTTGTCGCATCCTGCAGTCAGTGCGATGCGTTGCTCTGGATCGGGTCAGGCTTTACGCAACTGTCTCCCGATAGCATATTGATCAACGGGCCGGGGACCTACAGTGTTTCCGGAGGGTTCACTGATGCGAACGGATGTTCGTTCGGTGCATCGGATGCCATTACGGTCATCACCCCAGGTGCGTTCACGATCGCTGCAGATCCACAGGATGGTATTATTTGCCCCAATGCCAGCGCGACCTTGAGCACCAGCGTCATTGGCACGGACCATGTTTGGTTCGGACCACAGGGGCCGATCAATGGGCAGGGAAGCGCGTTGGTGACCACGGTCCCAGGCGATTACTACCTCATCATGTCCGTGGGGGGGTGTGAGGTGACAAGCAACCCGGTCTCCTTATCGAATTATGGTACTCCGTTCTTGAGTGCTCCTGATCCTTCCGCTTTGTGCGGGCCTGATGACGAACTTGTCATTCAGGTGGTTGCTGTCCCCGGAGCGGTCATTACATGGGATGCTCCCTTCAGTGGGTCTGGGACTACGCAGGTGGTCGATTCACCGGGTACGTATAGTGTTTCAGTGACCGCTTGCGGCATCGTTACGGCACTCTCCACAACGGTCATTTCCGACCCCGCAACCGTTGAACTGCTCACTCCAGGGCCGTTCGTCCTGTGTGAGGCAGAGACAGTGATCCTCGAAGCGGAGGCTCAGAACGCCAGCATCGTCTGGCTACCATCCGAAGCTCCAGGGAATACGCTTGAAGTGGCCACTGCTGGTTCGTTCACCGTGATCGCTACGAACGCTTCAGGCTGCACCGATACCAGTGCTGTCGTCATTGTGACGCAAGTCTTGTTCCCCGATCCCATCCTTGTCGACGACACCACCATCTGCGCAGGTAGAACGGTGGAGCTTCAAGCATTAGGGTCAGGGCCGCTTGTTTGGTATTCGAACAGTTCCCTTACACAGGTTATCGGACAGGGAAGTTCCGTTCTACTTGACCCTCTTACATCAACGACCGTCTACGTCCTACAGTCGGACCAAGGATGCATCGGTATGTTGGATTCCATTAGTGTCGAAGTAAGGCCTTCACCATCTGCTGTGCCGATCCAAGGAGATACGGTCCTGTGCCTTGGCGATGATCTCCTTCTCTCAGCAGATGCGCCATCAACGACCATCTTGAATTGGATGACACCAGGAGGGTCGTTCACAGGTCCTCTGGTCCAAGTAACAGCACCGGGGGTGGAATTCTCAGGCACCTATTTTCTCACGCCGAGTATCGGGTCGTGCGATGGCCCCATCACCACCGTTGAAGTTGCCGTCAATACACCAGAAGCATTGAACCTCGGCCCCCTCGTGACACTGTGCGCCGGCGCTCAGGAGGTACTGGCAGTACCCGCAGGCTTCACTCAAGTGCGTTGGTCCAACGGTGCAACGAGTAGTTCGTTGGTCGTGGTTTCCGCTGGGGCGATCAGTGTATCAGCGCTCGATCAGAACGGATGTCCAGTGAGTGCCGAGCTATCTGTAGAGGTCGTTGATTGTGACCTGCTCATACCCAACGTGTACACCCCGAACGGCGACGGATGGAACGAAGGATGGCTTGCAGAAGGAGGGTTCATCGCAGCCCAGGCCATGATCTATGGTCGATGGGGTAACCTTGTCTACCAGGGAGATCTTCTGCGTAAGCCCTGGAACGGCAAGCACGAGGATACATTGGAGCCCTGCCCCGATGGTGTTTACTACTACGTCATTGCGTTCGAACGCAGTGATGGGCGACAATTCGAACGTGCAGGATACGTGCAACTCTTGCGCTAGGATGCGGACAGCCAAGGGGCAGCCGGTACCTTTGGCCGCATCCCATGGAGCCGATCCCACTGGTGCCGGACGATCCTGCAGCCTTTGAAGCCTTGTTCCGTCTTCACTATCGGCCGCTGTGTGCCTTCGCGAAAGGATACTTAGAGGATGGGGACAAGGCCCAGGACCTGGTCCAGGACCTGTTCTTCCGCCTATGGCTGGATCGAGCGCAGGTGAACATCACCTCCAGTGTGAAGGCCTACCTCTATGCTGCGGTGCGCAACCGCTGCCTCAACGCGTTGAAGGTGAACAGCCGAACGCGACCCTTGAACGTGGAGCGCGACGATGTGGAAGCAATGGCAGGTCCAACGGAGGACGAGCACAGTGAGCGCATCGCACGCGTGCAGGCCGCGGTGGCGGCGCTTCCCGAGGAGCGTCGGAAGGTCTTCACCCTCTGTCGCTACGAAGGGTTGAAGTATCAAGAAGCCGCCGATCGCCTGGGCATCTCGGTGAAGACGGTGGAGAACCAGATGGGCAAGGCCCTCAAGGAACTTCGCGTAGAACTCGCGGATCTCATTCCGGTACTGCCCTGGTTGTTCTGGTTGGGCGGCGGAGGGGATGGGGGTATTTGAAGGAATGCGTGTCATACCCATACGAACGTGAACGGACCAACACCCATCGACAGCGATCTCCTGGCACGCTATGTGGCCGGAGAGGCGGATGCTTCCCTGCGCGCAGCGGTGGAGGAATGGACGTCCC
>JALOLX010000084.1 GCA_025455765.1 Flavobacteriales bacterium
TAAGGTCAAAGTCGCTGAGTTGCCAGATATAGCTGTTGCCGGTGACCGTTGGATGCACGACCGCATTGACCGCGAGTTGGCAACTGGGCAGCACCGTGGCGGTCGTGACGATGGAGTCGATCTGTGGTGGTGGGCAAGGGGCGCAAGGGCCTGATTCGTAATGGCCGGTCACAATGGCGCCTGTCCTGTCCGCTCCGTTCATGGACCAGTAATACGTCCGATTGTCGGCGAAGGTGAACTGGTCGTTCACCAAGGCCACACGCCGACAGCCGTTGAGCCCACGGATCTTAAAGCCGAGGATCGCCCTGGGCGTGGTCGTGATCGCGCACGCTTCGGTCAGTTGTTCGAACCCTATGACAAATAGGGTTCGATACTTGAACCCGTTCATGGTCACCGTGGGGCCAGAAGGACCGAAACTGTAGTAAGGACAAGGGTTGGCGAGGTCCAAGGCCCCAAGCGTTCCACCTGCCGCTTCATCCCAGCGGATGGTGAGCATGATATTGGACGGGAGCCCGGTGTAGGAGCCATAGTCCGTGAACGCGCGGACCTCGAAACTGTCCGGTACAGCCGTGGGATAGAGCCCCACGTTGATGTTCTGCGCAGCGAGGGAACTTCCCCACAGGCACAAGCAAAAGAGCCACGCAGACCCGAAGGTCGATCTGGGGGAAGCAGGATGTATCATTCTACGAATATATGAATAGTTTCGACGAACGACTACTTATTGCAGACGAACGGCCGCTCCCGATCGGAGCGGCCGTTGTCCTGCCTGAGCGGTATCGCAATGCTACTCGCGTCCGTTCCAGTCGATGCGGCGGCTTACCCACATCACCAAGGCCAGGGTGATGAAGAGTCCGATGCTACCGAAGAGGAGCGCGTAGTCCTGCTGATGGATGAGGGCGAACATGAAGCCGAAGACCAGCAGCATGATGAGGCCCAGGAGCTGCGAGGCCCGTTGCACCTTGAACACGCTGTGGGAGTAGGCCACCACGAGGCCGATGACCGCCACGGCCGAGAGGATGTAGGCCTTGGCGAAGCCGATGTGCTCGCTGAAGGCGATGAGCAGCGTGTAGAACAGACTGAGCGCGAAGCCCACAAGCAGGTATTGGATGGGATGGATGCGTAGCTCCTGCAGCACTTCCACGAAGAAGAACACGAGGAACACGAGGACGATGAGCATCAGGCCGTACTTGCTGGCGCGTTCGTTCTTGTGGTACTCATCCACCGGCTGCATCAGGCGCACCCCGAAGGCGCTCTCCTCGATGGCCAAGCGCTGATCGCCGAGGAACTCCTGCGGGTAGGGGCGGTTGAGGTGGAGCACGGTCCAGTTGGCGGTGAAGCCCTCCCCTTTCGTGGCAGTGCTATCGGGTGGGTCGGGCAGGAAAGCGCCGTCGTAGCTGGGATCCTTCCATGTACTCACGCATTGTGCCCGTGTGACCTTGCCCACCGGTGTGATGCGGAAGCCTCCGCTGCCATTGATGGTGAGGGTGCTGGAGAAGGTGAGCGGTGCGGCAAGCTGTGCACTGTCCAACGGGAAGGGTGCGCTGAGCCCGCTGCCCACGATGTCGGTGCTGGGCATGCCAGGTTCGAACTGCACGGTGCGGCCACCGATCTGCATGCTCACCTGCTCCTTGATGCTGCGCAGGTCGCTGATGCCGAGCACGAGCTGCGCGCGGTCCCACTGGAGCTGACCTTCGGTGTGCACACGTTGCATGGCCAGCGCGGGGAAGCTGCCTGAAAGACCGGTGGTGCTGCGGTACACGGCCACCTGGTAAATGCCGCGGTACTTCGTGAAGGGATCGAGCTGGGTGGCCACATCAAGCGCTTCGGGCAGGAAATGAGCGTACCTGGTCTCGGGCCGCATCTCGTAGCCGTTGTTCACCGGCACACGCACCAGCACTTCGTACGGCACACTGAGCACCGGCCCTGTGATGGTCTGTTGCCCGCCCCAGTCGGCGCTGATGCTGGTCTCGGCCTCGAACTTGCGTTCGGCGCGTTCGCGGATGAGGTCGCGCACCATGCTCAAGGGGATGAGCAGCAGCAAAATGAGGATGGCCACGACGATGGCACGGAAGGTGAGCGATCGGCGCAGGCCTTGCAGGCGCGAGGGCTGGGGCTTGGGCGGTGTGGCGGGTTCGAGCGGTCCGGTGGGTTGGGTCATGGTGGTGGTGTGGCGGCCTTGTGGCGCGACCGCTGGGGTGAACGGCGGATGGCACTTACTGGTACGATCTTAAGGTTCTTTGGGAATACCTTCACCGCCTTCCGATGCAAGGAACGCTTCCCCACACCGTGATGGCCGCGCTTCGACGCTGGTGGGAGCCGACCTTGTTCCTGCTGCTCACGGTGCTGCACCTGTTGCCTGTTCACGCAGGCCGGTGGTTCGTAACACTGGATGGGCCGAGCCACCTTTACAGTGCCGAGCTGTTGCGGGCGCTTTGGAACGGCGATGCCTTTCTGGGCGAGTTCTTCCGCATCAACCCCTGGCCCGATCCGTACTGGCTGGGTCACCTGCTGATGGTGCCGCTGGGCACGGTGCTCCCTCCTTGGGCGGTGGAGCGGGTGTTGTACAGCATCGCCGTGCTGGGTCTGGCCTACGCGTTCCGCTATCTGGTGCGCACATTGGCCCCTGAGCGGATCTGGATGAGCCTCCTGGTGCTGCCGTTCCTGCTGCATTATGCCCTGCGCCTCGGGTTCCTCAATTTCAGCCTGAGCCTGCCGTTGCTTGTGCTGGCCCTGGCGCTGGGCGTGCGCATTAGTAGTGGCGAAGAGCGATCCTGGTGGCGCTTGGCGCTGGTCCTGGCCGTGCTCTACTTCGCCCACCTTACGAGCTTCTTGGTGGCCTGTGCGTTGCTGGTGGCGCTATCCTTCTGGCGTACGATCCTAGCGGAGGGAATCGGATCGAAGCGTATTGGGGCCGCACTATGGTGGTGGCCAGCGCTGATCGTACCGTTCGCGCTGACCCTCCTCTACGTACTTCGGCAACCGGCTTCGCCCCTCCCGAGCCAGCACCTCCCCGTGCTGGAGCTGTGGTCCTCCTTGATCGAAGGACGCGCATGGAACGCCTTGTGGGCCGCAGGTGAACAGGAGGCCAGCACATGGACCGCACTGCCGATGCTCCTGGGTGGATCGCTCGCGTTGCTGTGGGGCATCCGGCAGGCGCTACGCGGAGGCTTGAAGGCCCTCCCCTTCTGGAGCGTGGCGTGGGTGCCTGCGTTGGTGGCGTATTTCATATTGCCCGACAGCATGGCCGGCGGAAGCAGCGCATCGCCTCGGCTATTGCTGTTCCTGATGCTATTGGTGGCAGTGGCATTGGCCACGAGCGCGCTGCCCCGCTGGTCGGCGGTAACACTGGTGATATGCGTGGTCACGGCCGATCTGTTGCACACGCGCATCCACTACGCAAGTGCCCGATCACTGAGCGAGGAAGCGGAAGTCTTCCTGAGCGTGAGCCCTGGCTTGGTGAATGACGCCACCGTGTTGCCGCTGAACTATGGCAGCAACTGGATGCACAGCAATTTCCCGAATTACCTGGGTGTACAGGGAACACGTGTCGTGATCCTCGACCACTTCACGGCCCTGGCACGGTTCAACCCGGTGCAATGGCGGCCGGAACGGCTACCATACACCGCCATCGGCGACTTCCAGGACAGCGACCGCCCATGTGTTCGCATGGAAGGCTACGCTGCTGCCACTGGAGTACACGTTGAGCAGGTGTTGACGTGGAAGTACCACAAGAATTTCGCGGACAGCTGTACGCAGGATGTACGGCGGCAGTTGGAGCAGGGCTATCGACCGGTGTGGGCGGGCACCGATGCAGATGCGGTTCTGTATCGACGGCGATGAGTTCGGCCCCGCTCCAGCCCATCACTGAACGCACTACTGATCCTTCGTGTATCCGTGTTCAGGCAGCGCAGGTCCCAGTGGGGCGCGAGCAAGTTCGGCCCTGATGATGGCGTTGAAGTTGGTCGGACCGATGTCGATCGACCGCAATGTTCCCCAAAGATCGTCACCAGCGAACAGCTTGAACAGACCTGCACTGCCGTGTTCGCGCAGGATGTGCTCCACCAGCACCGCACCCACCGTGTAGGCGAGGTTGCTGTCTTCCCGGATGTATTCCGAACGGTAGGGATCGATGTCCTTGCAGAGGTCGCGCCCAGGCTGATCGGAGAGCAACTGTGCAAGTACCGCGCGATGATGGGCATACGGACGTGCGTTGCTGCCGCCCAGGTAGGTGGCCGTTCCTTCGTGGAGAAGATCGGGACCCGAACGACCAAGGGCACGAAAGATGAAGGCATGGACCACTTCATGGGTGTACCGTTCGCGATCATTGCCTGCCGAGACCTGGGTATCGTGATCCAGCCGCCCCCCCGTGGGAAAGGTGTATGAGCGGGGGTGCAGCTCAAAGCCGCGTGCACGGAACAGTTCCGCAGGATCCACAAAGCTGAGGTAGGTGAAGGGGAACGGCTCCATCCCGAAGAAGCGGCCAAGGGCGAGGCAGTCCTCCCATTGGCGTTGGGCCTCGGCTGCATTGAAGCGACGTGCCGGCGACACGATGTAGGTGATGCCCCCGACCGTATGCCTGGGCCAGTCACGCACGTTCAGTTCGAGCGGCATACATAGGCGGGGACCATCCGCTTCGTCGACCAGCCGGAAGGTGAAGACCTGCTTGACCAGCTCCGTATCGCCGGTGCCCTTGGACCATTTCACCCGCATCGTTCGTGATCCATCGGACATGACGCGGCGGTCCATCAGCGTTGGCGGGTATGCCAGTTGCCCGAGCGTATCGTATTCCGCATACAGCAGCTCAGGCTGAACGTGTCCGTATAGCGCCAGTTCGGCCGTGGACCAATAGTCCTGAGGCGCACTGCGGTCCAGCTTGTGTTGGAAGAAGCGACGCAGACAGGCCACATCGGCAGCGGCTTGTGCACTTGTCGTGTCCACAGCTGGCCATAGCTTCAACGGGGTGCTCGTATCCGGTTGATCGATCGCAGCTGACGCTTCCGGTCCGGGCGTGACCGTGGGTGCGGCACTGCAGGCCAACAGGAGCAGCGGACACAGGAGCAATGCAATGGGCATGGCCGAAAGTAGGAGCGGG
The DNA here is from genome assembly GCA_025455765.1 of Flavobacteriales bacterium. Classification (GTDB taxonomy): domain Bacteria; phylum Bacteroidota; class Bacteroidia; order Flavobacteriales_F; family PHOS-HE28; genus PHOS-HE28. The sequence goes on from JALOLX010000084.1 coordinate 5,093, forward strand.
CAGCCCATGAGGACCGCCCGCTCGTGTTAAGATGATCGAAGCCCTACTGTCCGCCGGCCGCCTTCTTCAAGCCATCCTCGATCATGCCATAGAACTGATCGAGCTTGGGCAGGATGACGATACGGATGCGTCGGTTGGTGGAGCGTCCTTCCGGCGTATCGTTGGTGGCGAGGGGCACATATTCGCCGCGGCCACCGGCGGTGATGCGCGCGGGATCCACGTTGTAATCCTTTTGCAGAATGCGTGTGATCGCGACAGCCCGTGACGCGCTGAGGTCCCAGTTGTCCTTGAAGCAGTCCCGGCTGATGGGAACGTTATCGGTATGGCCTTCCACGAGCACCTCCTGGTCGGGCTTGTCGTTGAGCACGGTGGCGACCTTGGAGAGCACTTCACGGGCACGTGGTGACAGTTCGGTGCTGCCGGTCTTGAAGAGCATCTTGTCGCTCAGTTCGATGAAGACCACGCTCTTCTCCACGTTCACCACCACATCGGTGTCGTTGAGGTTGCCGAGGGAGCTCTTGAGGCTCACGACCAAGGCGAGGGTGACACTATCCTTCTTGGTGAGCGCGTCCTGCAGGGTGCGGATGCGCAGGTCCTGCTCGCGGATCTGCTCCAGCGAGCGTTCGAGGTTGGCGGCTTCCTTCTGGCTGAGGGTGGCCATCTGGCTCACGTTGTTCAGCAGGGCGGCGTTGGTATTGTTCAGTTGCGCCACCTGGTCCTTCAGGTGGTCGTTCTTGTTGGCCAGCTCAGCCACACGGGCCTCCAGCACCGACTTTTCGCCGTTGCAGGCTTGAAGGCCACGGTTACACTCTTCGAGCTTGTTCTTCAAGGTCTCGTTGGAGGCTTGGATGGACAGGTATTTCTTCTTCGACACGCAGGAGGTGCCGAGCAGGGTAAGGGCCAGCAGGCCGATCAGGGTATAGCGCATGGATGTGCCGTTGGTGGGACAAGTTTACAGGTGAAGCACCAGTTAACGCACGTTCAGACGTCCGAAGCGTGAACCGTCGCCTCCCCACAGCCCTACCTTGGTGCCATGGACCAGGAACAGCTTGCAGCCAATCGCACGTTGTGGAACGCCCGTGTGGCGCACCATGTAGCCTCCAAGCTCTACGATGTGGAGGCCTTTGTAGCCGGTGCCGAAGTGCTGGGCGCCATCGAGCTGGAGCTGTTGGGCGACCTCCGTGGGCAGGAACTCTTGCACCTGCAATGCCACTTCGGGCAGGATACACTGGCGCTGGCGCGGCATGGTGCGCGCGTCACGGGACTCGACTTCTC
>JALOLX010000085.1 GCA_025455765.1 Flavobacteriales bacterium
GGTGACCCACGGCTACGAGTGCGGCCTCTCCATCAAGAACTTCAACGACATCAAGAACGGTGACACCATCGAGGCCTTCGAGATGGTGGAAGTGAAGCGGACCCTCGCGGACTGATCGCACCACCGGCACGAACACTGAAAGGCCGTTCCACACAGGTGGGGCGGCCTTTGTGCTGGGGGGTGAACAAACGTTCCTAATGCGTCAAGTGCCACCCACGCTCGATGCATGAGCGAACACGCCGTTACGAGATCGAGAACGGCACCCTTCTGAACATCCGGTCGAGCAGCGCCACGTTCAGGTCCAGGCGGATCAGCACCCGTTCGCGGTCGGGCAGGGAAACGGCTCAGCAGCCCAAAGAGGTTGATGCCCGGCTGAACGAAGGTCCGGGTATCATCCAAGGACAGCACGCGGCTGTGGTTCTCCAGCCCTGCGGTGAGGGATACAGCCCACCACCCGGTGGTGCCGAAGAATTGACGAATGCCGAAGCGTTGGCTCCAGAACGCCGGGGCGCTCGCTGCCACCGACACGGCCAGCTCAGGTCCCAGTTGGTACAACGGCCCACGATCGGGCGTGCTGCCCCACACCCGCAGGTAATTGGCGTGCAGCTCGAATGCGGCCGGCCCTTGCAGCGACAGGCCGATGCCGCCTCCGGGGGTCCATCGGAGCGTATTCGTGGTGTCCTGTGCACGGGCAGGCAGCGCACAGGCCAGCAGGAGCAGCAGGATCAGGTGCCGCATGGCCGATCACGGCATGCGTGGCGGCTCGATGGCATCCGGCACGATGTAGCTGCCGGGGTAGAGCACCTTCAGCTCATGTAACAGATGCTCGGCCTCCAGTCGGGTGCGCAGGTCGCCCACGCGCAGCCGGAAGTTCGGCGCCAGCCAGCTCAGGTAGGCCGGAGTGTCGGGATACTTCAGCAGAAAACTGCGCTTGGTATCCTCCGCCGTGCGGCGGTCGCCCAGGAAGATCTGCACCCGATAGCCCTTCAGCTCGTGCTTCACCTCCACAAAGCGGTCCATGGTGCGCTGTACCGCAGGATCCACCTGATACGTAACGTTGCCAGGGCCTTGGGGCGTGGCCGGAGCCGGCGCATGCGGCTCGAAGGTGCGCACCGGTGGCGCATCTTGCGCGTGGGCCGCAGACAGCAGACACAAGAAGGAGAGGAGCAGAAGGGTTCGCATACCGGAACAGCTGCCAAAAGTAGGCCGGATCCGCATCGTTGGTCGGTACGCGACACCCACGACCGACGGGTCTCCTTCTTTAGACCGATTCTAAATAGTGACACCCACGTGGCAAGCCGGTCATCTAGCAGCCCTGCGATCGTTGTGCCGCGTATTTTTGCCGCCGGTCCATTGGACCATGTCCCTTCAAAACTGCTCGGAATGCCGCTTGTAGCAAGGATTTCCCATCGTTCCACCGGGCTTCTCCACGCCGCCTTTGCGCTCCTTTTGACCCTGGTCTTCACGACCGCACAGGCCCAGCCCGCTGATCAGGCACTCTACGACAAAGGCGAGAAGCTCTTCAAAGGGAACTGCGGTTCCTGTCACAAGCCCGACAAGGACCTCACAGGTCCGATGCTCAAAGGCGCCCGCGCACGCTGGGAAGGCAAAGGCGACATCTACGCCTGGATCAAGAACAGCACCGAGTATCTGAAGACCGGCAATTCATATGCCAACGAGCTCTTCAACAAGTGGAACAAGAGCGTGATGACCGCCCAGGCCGTCACCGATGAAGAGATCGATGCCATCCTGTACTACGCTGACAACTACGTACCGCCCGCTCCGCCTCCGCCTCCTCCAGGAGGTGACGAGGCTCAAGGCCCCAACGATGCCGGTCCCGCATGGCCATGGCTATTGGTGCTCGGTCTGCTGTTCCTGGTGGTGGCCGCGAGCCTCAGCGGTGTGCGCAAGGGCCTCTCGCAGGCCGTGGCCCAGGCCGAAGGTCGCCAGCCCGAACCGGAGCTCGGCACCATGGGCACCATCCGCCAGTGGGCCTGGAACAACAAAGCCTTCGCCAGCATCATCGGCCTCTTCTTCGTGGTCTTCCTCGTGCTCAAGCTGTGGGACGCCGCTTGGGTGATCGGGGTGTACGGCGGCGACGAAGTGGAGCACTACAAGCCCGAGCAGCCCATCCTCTTCAACCACACCCTGCACGCCGGCAAGGTGGAAGCGGGCAACCTGGCCATCAACTGCCAGTACTGCCACAGCAGCGTGGAGAAGAGCAAGCATGCGGGCATCCCCAGCACCAACATCTGCATGAACTGCCACCAGGCAGTGGAGGAAGGCCGCAGCCCGGAAGGCACCAAGGAGATCGCCAAGATCTACGCGGCCGTGGGCTGGGACCCTGCCACCAAGAAGTACACCGGCAAGGAAGAGCCCGTGAAGTGGGTGAAGGTGCATAACCTGCCCGACCACGCCTACTTCAACCACGCCCAGCACGTGGCCGTGGGCCAGATCGAGTGCCAGGAGTGCCACGGCCCCATCGACGAGAAGATGGACGTCGCCGAGCAGTGGGCGCCCCTCACCATGGGTTGGTGCATCGACTGCCACAACCAGAAGGAAGTGAAGATGGCCGGCAATGGCTACTACGACGAGACCATGAAGCGTCTGCACGACTCCAAGCTCGGTGAGCGGGAGCTGAAGAACTACCTGGAGGACGACAAGATCACTGTGAAGGAACTTGGTGGCTGGGAATGCGCCAAGTGCCACTACTAAGAACACCGCGCTGCGCATGTCGAGCACCAAGCGATACTGGACGGACCTCGGGGACCTGCATCAAGCGCCCGAAGTCATCAAGGGTAGGGAGAACGAATTCCCCACGGACCTGGCCATTGACCAGGTGTTGGGTGATCGCAACTTCCAAGGCGCCAGCACCGGCCGCCGTGACTTCCTGAAGTTCCTGGGCTTCTCCGTGGGCGCCGCCACCCTGGCCGCCTGCGAGACCCCGGTCATCAGGTCCATCCCCTACGTCAACAAGCCCGAGGACATCACCCCGGGCATTGCCAACTGGTACGCCAGCACCTTCTATGACGGGGAGGACTTCGCCAGCATCCTGGTGAAGACCCGCGAAGGGCGCCCCATCCACATCAAGGGCAACACGCGCTTCGGCATCAACCACAACCCCAAGGTGGGCAAGGGCACGGTCAACGCGCGGATCAACAGCTCGGTGCTGTCGCTCTACGACAACGCCCGCCTGAAGTCCCCCATGACCAAGGGCGCCGCTGCCACTTGGGCCGATGCCGACACCGCCATCCGCACCCAGCTCGCTGCGACCGCGCAGGCTGGCAAGCGCATCGTGGTGCTCACCAACACCGTCATCAGCCCCAGCACCAAGCGTGCGGTGGAGGCCCTCAAGGCCACCTACCCCACGGTGGAGCATGTGCAGTACGACACCATCAGCTACAGCGGCATCACCGGTGCCAACCTGAAGAGCTTCGGCAAGCGGGTGATGCCCTCGTACGACCTCACCAAGGCCGATGTCATCGTGAGCGTGGACGCCGACTTCCTCAGCAGCTGGGGCAGCGCCACCGAACACAGCTGGCAGTACGCCAACCGTCGCGATCCGGATGGTGCCATGAACAAGCACTTCCAGTTCGAAGCGCGCATGAGCCTCACCGGTGCCAACGCCGACGTGCGCGTGCCGATGAAGCAGAGCGAGCTGCCCCTGGCGGTGATCAGCCTGCACGACCACATCGCCAAGAAGATGGGCGCCGCCGGAGTGGGTGGCAGCAACGCCACAGTGGATGCCGCCATGGCCGCCGCTGCTGAAGCGCTCGTGGCCGCCAAAGGCCGCAGCGTGGTGTTGTGCGGCAGCAATAACGAGGGCGTGCAGGTGCTGGTGAACAGCATCAACAGCATGCTCGGCAACTACGGAAGCACCGTCGACCTCGCTGGCCACACCTGGTTCAAGCAGGGTGATGATGCCGCCGTGGCCCAGTTGGTGAAGGACATGAACGCCGGTGGCGTGGGCGCGTTGCTCATCGCTGATGTCAACCCCGCGTACAGCCTGGCCAACGCCGCCGAGTTCAAGGCCGGTCTGGGCAAGGTGGGCCTCAGCGTCAGCTTCAGCGGTTACGCCGACGAGACGGCCAGCCTCTGCACCTGGATCTGCCCCGACCATCACTACCTCGAGAGCTGGAACGACTTCCAGCCCAAGGTGGGACAGTACGCGCTGGCACAGCCCGCCATCCGCCACCTCTTCGACACCCGTCAGTGGCAGGAGAGCCTGCTGCGTTGGAGCGGAAGTGAACAGAACTACCACGACTTCATCCGCGCCACGTGGGAGAATGCGGTGGCAGCGTCCGCAGGCTTGTGGACCATGGATTGGCATCAGGCCCTGCACGACGGTGTCTTCACCGCTGCCGCCATGGGTGCCCTGCCTGAGCCCGCCGTGCCCGCAGCCGCTGACCTGAACGCCGCTGCGGCACAGGCCAAGGCCGCCAGCACCGGAGCGGGCGAGTGGGAACTGGTGCTCTACACCACCGAAGCCATCGGCAACGGCCAGCACGCCAACAACCCCTGGCTGCAGGAGATGCCCGATCCGCTCACCAAGCTCACGTGGGACAACTGCGTGTGCATGGCACCGGCGGACATCACCCGTCTGGGTCTCAACATGTACCTCGGCGAGCAGGCTCCGGCCAGCCTCGTCACGGTGAAGGCAGGTAACACGGAGATCACCCTTCCTGCAGTGGCCGCGCCCGGTCAGAAGCCCGGCACCATCGCCATTGCCCTCGGTTACGGCCGCGGTGCCAACGGCGAAAAGGTGGGCCTGGCCGCCTGTGTCACCGACCACGAAGGCAACTTCAATCCGGTGGGCCGCAACGCCTACCCCATGGTCAACTGGGCGGGAGGAGCACAGCATTACGAAGTGCTCAACGTCACTGTCACCCCCACGGGCGCCACGTATCCTGTCGGTCTCACGCAGACCCACATGACGCACATGGACCGCCACAGCGTGGTGAAGGAGACCTCGGTGGCCACCTACAAGGGCGGCAACAAGCGGGCCTACAACCACCCGCATGAGCTGGCGGTGCACGAGGACGTGAACGGCGATGGCGTGATCAACGCCCAGGACAAGAAGCCGGTGCTGGAGTTCGACCTGTGGGACGAGCATCCGGTGGAAGGCGTCGGTCACCGCTGGGGTCTGAGCATCGACCTCAACAGCTGCACCGGTTGCGGCGCCTGTGTAACGGCGTGCAACAGCGAGAACAACATCTCCGTGGTGGGCAAGGATGAAGTGCGCCGCAGCCGCGATATGCACTGGCTGCGGATCGACCGCTACTTCAGCTCCGACATGACCAAGGAGCGCGCCAAGGCGGAGGACATGGGCAAGATCGAGATGTACCTCGACATGGAGGTGCCCAGCGAGAACCCCAAGGTGGTCTTCATGCCGGTGATGTGCCAGCACTGCAACCACGCGCCCTGCGAGACGGTATGCCCGGTGGCCGCCACCACGCACAGCAACGAGGGCCTCAACCAGATGACCTACAACCGGTGCATCGGTACCCGCTACTGCGCGAACAACTGCCCCTACAAGGTGCGTCGCTTCAACTGGTTCAACTACGTCACCGAGAAGTTCGGTGAAGTGAACCCTGCTTGGGACGACCTGGGCCGCATGGTGCTGAACCCGGATGTCACGGTGCGTGCGCGCGGTGTGATCGAGAAGTGCAGCATGTGCGTGCAGAGCATCCAGGCCGGCAAGCTCCAGGCCAAGAAGGAAGGCCGCCCGGTGAAGGATGGCGACATCGAGACCGCCTGCAGCGCAGCCTGCGGCACCGGCGCGATCGTGTTCGGCGACCTCAACGACAAGGCCAGCAAGGTGCGCGGGCTCGCCGACAGCGACCGCAGCTACCACATGCTGGAGGAGATCGGTGTACAACCCAATGTGAACTACCTCGTGAAGGTGCGCAACGTGGCTGAGGACGCCGCCCATCACGCCTAAGAACGACCAGGACCCCATGCATTCAGAAGCAGCGATCCGACAACCGCTCATCCTGGGTCACAAGACCTACAGCGATATCACCAACGATATCGTCGGGCCGATCGAGAACAAGGCCCCCAAGGGCTGGTACATCCTCATGGGCATCGCCAGCTTGGTGGCCGCCTATGGCACCGGCTGCATCCTCTACCTGCTCAGCAAGGGCATCGGGGTGTGGGGCTTGAACAAGACGGTGGACTGGGCCTGGGACATCACCAACTTCGTATGGTGGGTGGGCATCGGCCACGCCGGCACCCTCATCAGCGCGGTGCTCCTGCTGTTCCGTCAGCGGTGGCGCATGGCCATCAACCGTTCGGCAGAGGCCATGACCATCTTCGCCGTGATCATGGCGGCCACCTTCCCGGGCATCCACATGGGCCGCATCTGGATGAGCTACTGGGTGCTGCCCCTGCCCAACCAGTTCGGCAGCCTCTGGGTGAACTTCAACTCGCCCCTGCTTTGGGACGTGTTCGCCATCAGCACCTACTTCAGCGTATCGCTCGTGTTCTGGTACATCGGCCTCATCCCCGACTTCGCCACCATCCGCGACAAGGTGAAGAGCCCGGGCATGAAGAAGGCGCCTGGTGCTCGCTGGCATCGCCACCCCGCTGGTGTTCTCGGTACACTCGGTGGTGAGCTTCGACTTCGCCACCTCGGTGATCCCCGGTTGGCACACCACCATCTTCCCGCCCTACTTCGTGAGCGGTGCGGTGTTCAGCGGCTTCGCCATGGTGCAGACCCTGCTCCTGGTGATGCGCAAGGTGATGAAGCTGGAGAACTACATCACCGTGAAGCACGTGGAGTATATGAACATCGTGATCATCGTCACTGGCTCCATCGTGGGTGTGGCGTACATCACCGAGCTGTTCATCAGCTGGTACAGCGGTGTGGAGTACGAGAGCTACGCCTTCATCAACCGCGCTACGGGG
>JALOLX010000086.1 GCA_025455765.1 Flavobacteriales bacterium
GCCAATGCGTGGGCAGAACGTTCAAGGAAGGCCATGTACGGCAAAGGTACCCCGTCAGAAGCCCATTTGAGGGGTCGGCATGTGTTCGATGAGGATCCCGACGCAGCCGATATCGTAGGACTGGCCATCCTTAGCCTTGGGGCTTTCCGCCCCGCCAGGTGCCACGATCTCGATCGCAATGCGTTTGGTGGAGGTGCTGGTGAATTCCACCGCCTGGTCCATTTCGTGCTCAGTATTGTCCCAAAGCACCTTCTCGGTCTCCTCGTACTCGGTGCGGCCGTCCGCTCCTACTTCGCTTTTCGGCGAGCGGACCTTTTCCACCAGTCTGAACGCCAGCTTCTCTCCGAGCACTTTATCGTCATGGCACAGGGAGATGCGATAGTCCTGGCCCCGGTAAATGATGATGTTCAGTTCGGTCTCCTGTCCTACCTGCACAGCAGCGCTCTTGCTCTGTCCGTTCGGGGAGAAGCGCTTATCGCCTGAGCGATCGCAGTTGAACTTGTGGTACTCCGCGCAGGGGCTTTGCGCCAGCAGCGCAATGGGCGAAGCGAGGAACGCCAGTGCGATAAGATCCTTGCGTAGCATGGTGGTGCGGTACATGGGGTTGATCAGGCGTTGGTCTGGTCCTCGGGACGGGTGATGCGGGCACGCAATTGGTCTACTGCCTTCACCAGCTCTGCATACTTTTCAGCTGTGAGGTCGATCTCCACATCATCACCCAACACCATGCGGCCCGAGGTGGTGGTGCCCTTGTGCGGTACACGTTTCATGTTCACGCGGTCGTAGATGTCGCGGATGGCCACCAGCTCTTTGTGGATGGCGGACACTTCGGGTTCCTTGGCATGAGGTTCCATGAGGGCTACAAGGTGCTCCAAGGTCACTTTCTGTTCTGCCACGCGGGTCATGAGGGCAGGGCTCTCGCCGAAGGCTTCGATCTGGCGCATCACCAAGTGCATGCTTTCCACCCATCCCCCAGCAAGCACGAGGCTAAGTGTGGGGCCCATCTCCTCGCTCTGCAGCTTCTCATAGGCCCGTTGGTAGGCCGCGCTGCTAATGGTCTCCAATGAATCGCCCCGGGTGAGGTTGCTTTCGAGGCGCACGAAGTCCGCATCGGTGAAGGCGGACGCGATGCCCAAGCCCTCGGCCAGTTTCTTGGTGGTGAGGTAGTACCGGGCCACCTCCACGTTCAACTTGAAGTAGCTGGCGTAAACGAGATCGGTGGAATAGACCCCGAAGTTAAGGGCGCGTGCTGCCAGTGACGCATATTTATCCGCGTTGACAGCGGGGTTCAGCAGTTTGCGATGCCCTTCACCGGCCATGTCGCGCACCAGCACGAACAGTTCATTGGGAGTGGGCATCTGATAGAGCGAAGCCGCATTGGCCGAAGCGCCATCGCCGATGACCAGTTCGGGCCGCTCGTCCGCTGTGGGCTGGGGCTCGGGCGTTCCCGACCCACCGCCGCAAGACGCAAGCAGAAGCAGGCCTCCTGCAACAAAAAAGAGTGTTCTCATGGGGTATCCGATAAGGCCTTCGGACGGCCCTTCCAGGCGATCCGAACGCGTTCCGGCACGAAGGAAACGCTCCCCATGAAGGACCGGGAGGCGGATGACCATTACTTTTGCGCCGCGTTTTCAACAACCCAACACATGGCAGGCAACAGGACTTTCACGATGATCAAGCCGGAGGCAGTGGCCGCCGGGCACAGTGGCAAGATCATCGACATGATCATCTCGGCCGGATATCGCATCGTGGCCTTGAAGTACACCCACCTTTCGGCCGCAGAGGCCGGCACCTTCTATGAAGTGCACAAGGAGCGCCCCTTCTACGGCGAACTGGTGGACTACATGGCCAGCGGACCCATCATCGCCGCCATCCTGGAGAAGGAGAACGCGGTGGAGGACTTCCGCAAGCTGATCGGCGCGACCGACCCCAGCCAGGCAGAAGAAGGCACCATCCGCAAGCGCTTCGCTGAAAGCAAGGCCAAGAACGCGGTACACGGCAGCGACAGCGACGAGAACGCCGGCATCGAAGGCAACTACTTCTTCAGCGGACGCGAGCGTTTCTGATCAGCGCTGATCCCATTGTGCAAGGCGGCTTCCGAACGGGGCCGCCTTGTTCATTCCAGGATGATCTCGTTCACCACCGGTCGACCGGCGCGCTTGTTGAGGATCTCGCGCAAGGTGTCACGCATGTAGAGGAGCTCATGCCGAAGCGGGGCCGAATCCACCCGCACCCGCAAGCGGCCTTCCCGCAGCTTCACCGAAACGGTATGGCGTGCGACCAATGGCCCCACCACGTGGTCCCATGCGGTGGTGATGTCCAGTTCGTCCATACGCTCCCGCATGCCGAACGCATCCACCAGGTCACCGAGGGCATCACTCAGCGTACGCTCGTTCGTCCTTTTCTTCACGGTCGGGGTGTGGTTCTGATGCCAGGTGGAAGGAGCGCACATCCAGGCCGGTGCCTTCAAGTGCCAGATGCAGCCGCGCGGCATCGGTATCGGTGATGAACACCTGGCCGAAGCGTTGTTCGCGCAACAGGCCCAATAAGTGCCGCATCCGCTGGGGATCGATCTTGTCGAAGATGTCGTCCAAAAGCAGGATGGGACGGCGGGAAGCACGGGCCTGGGTGAGGTCGTATTGAGCTAGCTTCAGGGCGATGAGGTAGGTCTTCTGCTGCCCTTGAGAGCCCCGGCGCTTCAAGGGGTCGCCATCCAGGGTGAAGAGCAGGTCGTCGCGGTGGATGCCCACGGTGGTGTGCTGTGCTGCGCGGTCGTTGGCCCAACTGGCCTGTAACAGCTCCTGCATCGGCGCCTCGTTGAGGGAGGAGCGATAGTGGAGTGCCACCCGCTCGCGACCTGAAGAGATGCCCCGATAGTGCTGCTCCAACAGGGGCACCAGCTCGGCCATGAAGAGCGACCGCACCCGGTGTACCTCCTGTCCGTGCAAGCTGAGCTGTTCGTTCCACGGTGCCAGGTCATCGGGGCCACCCCGGCCATCGGCGGCGAAGCGCTTCAGGAGGGTGTTGCGCTGCACCAAGGCGCGATTGTAGCGGATCAGTGCGTCGAGGTAGGCCTTGTCGAACTGGGCGATGAGCCCATCCAGGAACTTGCGCCTAACCTCGGAGCCATCGAGCACCAACTGGGCATCGTACGGGGTGATCATCACCACAGGGTAGCGCCCCACGTGATCGGCAAGGCGGTCATACTCCTTGCGGTCGCGCACCACCACCTTGCGCTGGCCTTTGCGCACGCTCACTGCGATCTGGTCCACCCCATCGGCGGTGCCCATGGCCCCCTGCAGCATGAACATCTCTTCGCCATGCAGGATGTTGTGCTGGTCGGTCGGCTCGAAATAGCTCTTACAGAGGGAGAGGTAGTGGATGGCGTCCAACAGGTTGGTCTTGCCCACCCCATTGTTCCCGATGAAACAATTGACCTCGGGACCCAGCTCCAGGTCCATTTCCCGGTGGTTCCGGAAGTGCATGACACGAAGGCGTTGGAGCTGGAGCGACACGGCCCAAAGGTACTTCGGCACACGGCACGCTTGATGCCAATTCCAGGGCGCTGCATGGAGCTGCGTGCCATGGTTCCCGAAAAGGTCTATTTTTGCGCCTCGTTCGCGGGGGCCTCCCCATTTTGAGGCTGCGAACGATCATTGCACATGAGCAGCAAGAACACTCCGGAGACCAGCGGCAACGGCGATCTCGACCTCGGCGAAGTGTACAGCCGTACCGAGCTCTTCATCGAACGGAACAAGAAGGCACTGGCGATCGGTGCGGTGGGCATCGTGGCCGTGGTGGCTGGTGTGCTCGGCTACCGCAACTTCTACGCTGAGCCGCGCGCCAAGGAAGCGAGCGAGCAGATGTGGAAGGCCGAGTACTATTTCGAGATCGATTCACTGGACAAGGCCCTGAACGGTGACGACCAGTGGCCTGGTTTCGCGACCATCGCCGACGAGTACAGTGGCACACCCAGCGGCGAGCTGGCCCACATGTACCTGGCATCCATCTACATGCAGAAGGGCGAATTCGAGCAGGCCCTCACCCATTACAAGGAAGCATCCCCCGGCGATGATGTGCTGCGGGTGATGGCCGTCGGCAACCAGGGCGATGCGCTGGTGGAGCTGGGCCGTTCCGAGGAGGCCGTGAAGCAGTTCGAGAAGGCGGCCACCATGGTCACCAACGACTTCACGACACCCCTGTTCCTGATGAAGGCCGGTGTGCTGCACCAGCAGGCAGGCAATTGGGACAAAGCCCAGCGTGCGTTCGAGCGCATCGTGAAGGACTTCCCCAGCAGCAACGAAGCCAGCCAGGCCCGCAAGTATGCCGGCCGCGCCGAAGCTGAAGCCGCCAAGTGATCCATGGCCACGGCCACCCATCACCTTTCTGAACACGACCCGACCAGCGTCCCCAGTGGCGCTGGTCGTCGTTTTGCCCTGGTGGTGAGCGAATGGAACCGCGACATCACCGATGCCCTGCGCCAAGGTGCGCGTGATACTCTGTTGCGGTATGGCGTGGCCGAGGCCGATATCGAGGAGGTCTGGGTGCCCGGTAGCTTCGAGCTGGCCAGCGGTGCCCAATACCTGTTGGAGCGGGGCGGCCTGCATGGCGTGATCTGCCTGGGCAGTGTGGTACGCGGCGAAACGCCCCACTTCGATTTTGTCTGCCATGGCACCACCCAGGGCATCATGGACGTGGGTCTGAAGTACGGGCGGCCGGTGATCTTCGGTGTACTGACGGACGACACCATGCAACAGGCGCTGGACCGCAGTGGTGGCAAGCATGGCAACAAGGGCGTGGACTGCGCGGTGGCCGTGTTGAAGATGGCCGCCATCCGGGAACAAGCCATCGGGTGATCGTTCCTGGGTGCGATCTTCGCCCCATGCGCTTCCTACTTCTACTCGCCTTTCTGATCCCGTTCGCAGGCACCGCACAGCTACGCACTGGTCCACGGGTGGGTGTATCGCTCGCCACCATCTCGGCCGGTGGTCTGTTCAATTGGAGCGGCCTGCCCATGCCCGGCCCCATCGTAGGGTGGAGCTTTGAGATCCCGTGGACGGCCCAGGCCTCCTTCCTGGTGGAGCCGATGTACATGAGCAAGGGCAGCCTGGCCCAGAACCCGCAGCTGCGCACCTTCACCAGCGTTCGACTGGGCTACCTGGAACTCCCTGTGATGTTCAAGATCTCCACTGATACGCTGCCAGGCGGCTTCTTCCTCACGGCTGGTGGGATGTTCGGCTGGTGGATGAACGGACGCACGGTGACCCGGCAGGATGGCACCGTGCTCTTCGAAAGCAGCTACCGCCTGCAAGGCACTGCCAACCGCTCGCAGGTAAGTGTGGGGGTGGGCTTCGGCTGGGACCGTCCGAAGAGCCGCTTCGAGTTGCGCTACCAAACGAGCATCACGCCGTTCAGCACCGTGCTGCGTGGCCAGAACCTGGTCGCTGGACTGCATTTCACCTTGCTGCTCCCCACGCGCGCCAAGCGATCCAGCACCGACGACTGAGTTGGTTCACTACAGCGCTACGGCCACCCATCCCCAGCGAGCATGCCCTTCACCACCGCCTCCTCCCCCACCCGTACGCCGTTCGCGAGCAACCTGCTGTTGAAGGTGTATCTCCTCCTCTTCCTGCTGGCCTGGGTGTTCACCTTCATCGGCACGACCGATCGGGCCAACTGGATCACCGAGAACGTGCTCACGGCGGTCTTCATCGCAGGGCTCCTTTGGGGGCATGCCCGCTTCCGCTTCAGCGACCTCAGCTACACCCTGATGTTCGTCTACATCCTGCTCCACATCTATGGTGCGATGTACACCTACGCCGAGAATCCCCTGGGCTACTGGTTGAAGGAGCTGTTCCACAGCGATCGGAACCACTACGACCGGATCGTCCACTTCAGCTTCGGCTTCCTGCTGGCATACCCCATGCGCGATTACTTCAAGAACCACTTCCAATGGCCGGTGTGGGTGTGCTGGGTGCTGCCGGTGGAGATCACCCTGAGCTTCAGCGGTGCCTATGAACTGATCGAATGGGCCGTGGCTGACGTCTTCTTTCCCGCGCAGGGCCATTCTTATCTGGGCACCCAAGGCGATATCTGGGACGCGCAGAAGGACATGGCACTGGCCTTCAGTGGGGCTGTGCTGGCGATGGTGGGTGCGAGCATCCTCCACCGGGTCCTGCGCAAGGACTGATCACACCTTGGTGCGCACCTTGCTCCAGGGCTTCACTTGCCAGACGATGGTGCCCGTAGCCAGGTGACGTCCGCTACGATCGTGCACTTCAACCACGCTCGCATGGTCGACGGAATCCTGCCTTCCG
>JALOLX010000382.1 GCA_025455765.1 Flavobacteriales bacterium
GCCGGCTCCTCGGTCAGGATCTGCCGGGCACGTTCCAGGATGCGCGTATCGTCCAAGGCCACGATACCGCCGTCGGGACCCTTCTCCAGGTGTACGCCCATGGGCTTGCCTGCCGCATGTCCGTAACCGCCGAAGTAGTTCCACACGGTCTCCACGTTCAGGTCCAGTTCCCGAGCGATGCGATGGATGCTCCCATCCGGCAGTTGGTCCTTGATCCGCCGCAGCTCATTGAAGGTGATGTTCATGGTGGGAAGGTTTGGTTGAAGCGTGCTTAAAGCTAAATCAACATCGCCCCGATCCCAAATCGGTCCGGCACGGTGTTCGCTATGCCGGTTATCTTTCGCAGCATGTGGCGCACCGCTCTCCCGGTCCTGCTCAGCCTCCTTGTCTGCGGGGCGCTGCACGCGCAGCAATACGACCTCCGCAACTTCAGCCTGGAACAAGGGCTGCCCAGCGCCAGCGTCAACGCCCTGTGCGAAGATGCCGACGGCTTCCTGTGGGTGGCCACGGACAACGGCATCGCCCGCGGCCAAGGCTCCCGCTTTGAAGCCTTCGAAGGCGACAGCACTGCTCCAGGGCGGCGGGCCACCGCACTGCTCGCCACCATGGACCGTTCGGCTGGCCACATGCTCTGGGTGGGCTTCCACAATGGGGCGCTCGGGCGATGGACCCAAGGCCGCTATACCACGTGGCGCACGCGCACCCCACTACCCGCTTTCCCCGTGCGTCGCATCCTTCCCGGCGAGGGCAACAGCCTGTGGGTGGCCAGCAGGGGCGGCGGCGTGTGGGCCGTGGATACCGTGAGCGGCACCGCCGAAGCACGGGTACAAGGCCTCCCCAGCCTGCGCATCAACCAGCTCGCGCGGCACAGCGATGGCAACTTTCTGGCCGCGCTGGACAGTGGGCTATATCGGTGGAATACGGACCGCTGGCAGCCGGTCGATCTACGAAGCGAGCTGCGCGGACGACGGGTGTTGAGCATCTGGTGTGACAGCCTGGGCACCGTGCTAGGCACCAACGACGGCTACATCGAGCTGGACCAACAGCTCCGTGCCCTTCCACCGGCCGAACGGTATGCGGGTTACCAACCGCTGGTCCTGCCCCACCCTGCTGTGCTGAGCATCCTGCGTGCCCCGGACGGCGCGTTATGGCTGGGCACGCCAGGCGGACTGGCACACATCAGTAAGCGCGGCGGTGTACCACTGCTCACCGCCATGGCTGAAGCCAACGGGCTGGGGCATGATCTGGTGCGCTGTCTGCACCGCGACCGCAGCGGCGGCATCTGGGCCGGCACGGGCTTCGGTGGCATCAGCAAGTTCACCAGCGATGCCTTCCGCTACGTCACCGAACGCGATGGGCTCGGTTCACGCATCGTCAGTGCGGTCCACCGAAGCCCTGAAGGCCTGCTGTGGTTCGGCACCCAAGGCGGCGGCGTGAGCATGTTCGATGGCCGCACCATGCGACGGCTGGGGCGGGCCGAAGGACTGCCTTCGCTCTTCATCACCTGCCTGGGCGAGGATCCGGTGGAGGTGCCCGGCACCCGCATGCCGCTCCGGATCCATGCCGTGGCGCTGGCAGCCGATGGAAGCGTACACCTCGCCACCGATCAAGGCGCGTACCGGCAACAGGGCAGCACCTGGACCAAAGCGCCATTGCCGGTGAACACCATCACCGCTCTGCATGCCCTGCTACGGCACCGACAGCGGCGCCTACCACGTTACGGACGGCGTTGCCACGCTGCTGCCCGCGCCACGCATCGCCTACAACGCCGTAGTGCGCGACAGCAAAGGTGGCATCTGGCTGGGCAGCGAAGAACATGGCCTGTTCCGCGTGATGGGCAATGCGGTCACCCAGTACGATCGCGCTGAAGGACTCCAAAGCGATGCGGTGGAAGCCATCCTCCTCGATGCCTACGAGAACCTGTGGCTGGGCACCAAGCGCGGCGTGCATTACGTGGAGTTGGATGTGCTGCAGGAGCAGGTCATCGACATCACGGCCTACGGTCCGGAAGATGGCTTCATCGGCATCGAGAGCCTGCCGGGCGCAGTGCTCCTGGACGCCGACAGCAGCCTTTGGTTCGGCACCGTGCGCGGCGCGATCCGCTACGACCCCCGCGCGGTGATCGAGGATCCACAAGAACCCGCCACGCACCTGCTGGACATGCAGCTCTTCTACGAGCGGCCGGACTGGAGCCCCTGGTGCAAGGGCTTGATGGGGAACGGCTTGCCCGAACAGCTCGAACTTCCGCACGACAAGAACCACCTCACCTTCGTCTTCACCGGCATCTCGCTGGCCTATCCAGAGAAGGTGCGCTACCGCTGGATCTTGGAAGGTTACGATCAGGATTGGTCGCCGATCACGGCCACCCAGCGTGTCACCTACAGCAACATCCCACCGGGCGAATACACCTTCAAGGTGATGGCCCGCAACGCCAGCGGCATCTGGAACGAAGAGCCGGTGAGCTACCGCTTCAGCATCGCGCCACCATTCTGGCAGACCAACACCTTCCGCATCGGTGGCGGTGCCTCGCTCCTGCTGGCGTTCTTCGGCTTCGTGCGGGTGCGCGAACGCAACCTGCGCCGCGACCGCGAACGCCTGGAACGCACCGTAGCCCAGCGCACCAGCGAACTCGCCACCGAAAAGGACCGCAGTGATCAACTGCTGCTGAACATCCTGCCTGCCAGCACCGCCGAGGAGCTCAAGCGCAAAGGCAGCGCACAGGCCCGGCGCTACGAACACTGCACCGTGCTGTTCAGCGACTTCAAGGGCTTCTCCGCCTTCAGCAGCCGCATGGACAGCGATACGCTGGTATCCGAGCTGGATCACTACTTCCGCCTGTTCGACCAGTTGTGCGAACGGTATGGCCTGGAGAAGATCAAGACCATCGGAGATGCCTACATGTGCGCAGCGGGCCTGCCCGAGCCCAGCAACACCCATGCGCTGGACGCACTGCTCATGGGTCTGGGCATGCTGGAGGGCGTGGAGCGCAGCAACGCGGAACGTCGGAGCAAGGGCCTTCAGGAATGGCCCATCCGCATCGGACTGCACAGCGGTCCGCTCGTGGCCGGTGTGGTGGGTGAACGCAAGTTCGCGTACGACATCTGGGGCGATACCGTGAACC
>JALOLX010000087.1 GCA_025455765.1 Flavobacteriales bacterium
GCAGCTCATGGGGGCGCCCAGGCCATTGCGACCGGGCAGCAGGTTGCCTTTGGGCACCTTCACATTGTCGAACACCAGTTCGCCGGTGGGGCTGGCGCGCAGGCTTAGCTTGCCGTGGGTTGTGGGGGTGGTGAAGCCTTCCATGCCACGCTCCACGATGAGGCCATGGATGCGGCCGTCGGTGTTCTCGGCCTTGGCCCACACCACGGCCAGGTCGGCGAAGGGGGCGTTGCTGATCCACATCTTGGCGCCGTTCAGCAGATAGTGGTCGCCCATGTCCTTGAAGGTGGTGACCATGCCGCTGGGGTTGCTGCCGAAGTCGGGCTCGGTAAGGCCGAAACAGCCGATCTTCTTTCCCTGCACCATGTCGGGCAGCCACTTCTTCTTCTGCTCCTCGCTGCCGTACTTCCAGATGGGGTACATGGCCAGTGAGCCCTGCACACTGCAGAGACTGCGCAGGCCGCTATCGCAGCGTTCGATCTCCTGCATGATCAGGCCGTAGCTGATCTGGTCCAGGCCAGGACCGCCGTACTCTTCGGGTACGAAGGGGCCGAAGGCTCCGATATCGGCCAGTCCGGGGATGATGTCCTTGCTGAACTCGGCCTTCTCGAAGCGCTCTTCGATGATGGGTTTCAGGTGGGTGCTGACGTGTTTGCGCGCCGTGTCGCGGATCAGTTTCTGCTCTTCGGTGAGCAGCTCGTCCACCAGGTAGTGGTCGTGGCTCTGGAAGAGGTCGGTGGCGGTTTTCTTGGACGGTGCGGTGGTGGTGCTCATGGGCGTTTCGCGGGGTGCGCGGATCGGGGTGCAAAGGTACGGAAGTGGCGGGTGTGCAGCGGAGTTGAACGACCTACTTTTGCGGCATGCGCCCCGACCCGTTGCGTACCGTGGACCCCTTCAACGCAGAATGGGTCACGATCGTTCTCCTGCTGGCGGTGGGGTTGCTGGCGCTGATCAACCTGGGGGCACCGCGGAAGTGGGGGGTGCTGGCCCAGGCCCTGTTCCGGCTTCGGTTGGGGCGGCAGGTGTTGCGGGATGAGGTGGACCTGCGCGACCGGGCGCTGCTGGGCTTGTTGGTGCTCGCCGTGTCGGTGCTCGCTTTGTTCGGCTGGCAGATGGACCAGATGTGGCGGCCCGATGTGCACCACAGTTACGGGTGGTGGGCGCTGGTGGTGGGTGGGGTGTTGGCCGGTCAGCTGGTGGTGAACGGTTCGTTGGCCCGCTTCATCGGCGACCGCAGCATCCTGATGGAGCACAGCTACACCGGTCTGTTGCTGCACGTATTGGCGGGCCTGCTTTTGTTGCCGGTGGTGGCGGTGCTGGCCTACCGTTCCGAGTGGCGCCACGAGCTGTTGTGGACGGGGATGGTGATATTGGCCCTGCTGTTGCTGTACCGGTGGTTCCGGGGGGGATGGCTGGGGCTTTCCGAGGGGGTTCCGGGGCGCCACATATTGCTTTACCTTTGCGCCGCCGAAGTCCTGCCTGCCTTGTTGTTGGTCAGCTTGTTGCACGCGGTCTGAAGGCTCCACCATCCTAAGCCGAAGGGACCTTGAAGATCAAGTCCATCCTCGTCTCGCAGCCTGCGCCAACGGACGAGAAATCGCCTTACCACGAGCTTGCACGCAAGTTCAACCTGAAGATCGATTTCAGGCCCTTCATCAAGGTGGAAGCTGTTCCTGCCCAGGATTTCCGGCAGGAGCGGGTGAGCATCCTGGACCATACGGCCATCGTGCTCACCAGCCGCAATGCGGTGGACCACTTCTTCCGCATGTGCAAGGAGCTGCGGTTGACCGTGCCGGAAGGCATGAAGTACTTCTGCGTGAGCGAGAGCGTCGCCTACTATGTGCAGAAGTACATCGTGTACCGCAAGCGCAAGGTGTTCATCGGCAAGCAGACCTTCGGCGATCTGCTGGATGTGATCAAGAAGCACAAGGACGAGACCTACCTGGTGCCGTGCAGTGACATCCAGACCTCGGAGATCCCGTTGATGATGGACAAGGCCGGTGTGAAATACACCAACTCGGTGTTCTATCGCACGGTGGCCAGCGACCTCAGCGACATCAAGAAGTTGGAATACGACATGTTGGTGTTCTTCAGTCCGGGCGGCATTGAGAGCCTGAAGAAGAACTTCCCCAAGTTCAAGCAGGACAAGGTGGCCATTGCGGCGTTCGGTGCCACCACGGCCAAAGCGGTGGTGGAGAACGGCTACCGGCTGGACCTGGAGGCGCCCATGCCCGAAGCGCCGAGCATGACCGGTGCCATCGAGTGGTACATCAAGCGCGAGGCGAAGAAGAAGTAGAACTGACGGATGGCGCATCGATCCGGTGGATGTGCGCTGACCCGCGCCACGACCACCGATGAGCAGCCCACGCCTCACCTTCCGCAAGCACGAGCACCTGTGTGGTCAGTTGCGCATCCAGGAGGTGTTCCGACGGGGGCGGGGCCTGAGCGAAGCACCGTTCCGCCTCATCGGCCTGCGCATGGCCCTGCCCACCAACGCACCCGCCCAGGTGGCCTTCAGCGTTCCCCGCAAGCACCTGCGCCGCGCCGTGGACCGCAACCGCATGAAACGGGTGATGCGCGAAGCCTACCGCCATGCAAAGCCTTCGGTGTACGACCGGCTGAAGGAGGGCGCCCCGCAAGTGGCATGGCTTTTCGTGTATCAGGCACGCCAGGTGTTGGAACAGGAAGAGGTATCCCGCAAAATATCCCGCGCCCTGCACCGTTGGCTCGATGAAGATGCTCGCTAAATGGCTGGCCTTTCCGCTGATCCTGTTGGTGCGCGTGTACCAATGGGTGATCTCGCCGTTGCTACCGGGCGCTTGCCGCTACACGCCCAGTTGTTCCGAGTACGGCCTGCAGGCCCTGCGCACGCACGGCGCGTTCTGCGGAGGCTGGCTCACCCTCAAGCGCTTCCTATCTTGCCATCCGTGGGGCGGTCATGGACATGATCCCGTCCCCCATCCATCCTCCCAGCCATGCACATCCCATCCTTCCGCAAGGCATCCGCACTGAAGTCGTTCGCAGTGGCCGGTGCGCTCGCCGGAGCCGGTTACATCGGTCTCGCAGCCGGTGACAACTTCTTCGAGATCAGCAAGAACCTCGAGATCTTCACCGAGCTGTACAAGGAGCTGAACATCTACTACGTGGATGACACCCAGCCCGGCCAGCTGATGAAGACCGGCATCGATGCGATGCTCAACTCGCTCGATCCCTACACACAGTACATCCCGGAGAGCGACATGGAGGACTATCGCTTCATGACCACCGGGCAGTACGGTGGCATCGGGGCGCTGATCCGTCGCCGCGACGACAAGGTGTACATCAGCGAACCGTACGAAGGCTACCCGGCCATGAAGGCGGGCATCTGGGCGGGCGATGAGATCATCCAGGTGGAAGGCCGCACCGTGGCGGGCATGGAGACCGACGAGGTGAGCAAGTTGCTCAAGGGCCAGGCGGGCACACCCGTAAAGGTGCTGCTGCGTCGCGGCACTGCGGAGCCCGTGTTGCACACCCTTACGCGGGAAGAGATCAAGATCCCGGATGTGCCGTACAAGGCCATCATCGACAGCGTGGGTCAAGTGGGTTACCTCAAGCTCAACAGCTTCACCCAGACCGCGGGCCAGGAAGTGCGCAACGCGGTGAAGGAGCTCAAGGACAAGGGGGCCACCAAGCTCATCCTCGACCTGCGTGGCAACGGCGGTGGACTGTTGCGCGAGGCGGTCAACATCGTGAACCTCTTCGTGCCGAAGAACGAGTTGGTGGTGGAGACCAAGGGCCGCATTCCGGAATGGGACAAGACCTACAAGACCCTGAGCGATCCGTTGGACGCGAGCATACCGCTGGTGGTGCTGGTGGATGGCCAGAGCGCCAGTGCCAGCGAGATCGTGAGCGGTGCGCTGCAGGACCTGGACCGCGCAGTGATCGTGGGCGAGCGCACCTTCGGCAAAGGCCTGGTGCAGCAGACGCGCGACCTCTACTACAACAGCAAGCTGAAGGTGACCGTAGCCAAGTATTACATCCCCAGCGGCCGATGCATCCAGAAGCTGGATTACGCCAACAAGGACAGCAGCGGCAAGGCGGTGGAGGTGGATGAGACCAAGCTGGCCGAGTTCAAGACCCGCAACGGACGCAAGGTCTATGATGGCCGTGGCATCCTGCCCGATGTGGAGGTGGAGGATCCCGAGCTGGCCAAGGTGGTGGGTGCGCTCTACCAGGAGGACCTCATCTTCGACTTCGCTTCGCAGTACCGCGCCACCCACCCCACGTTGGAGGATGCGCGGACCTTCCGCATCAGCGACGCGCTCTACAACGAGTTCATGGCCTATGTGCAGCAGCACGAGTTCCACTACGACACCGAGAGCCTCAAGAAGTTGGACGAGTTGATCGAGACGGCCAAGAAGGAGCGCTACTATGCGCACAGTGAGGCCCAGATCGCTGCACTGCGCAAAGAGCTGGCACCCGACCGTAGTGAAGAGCTGGTGCGCTTCCGCACGGACATTGAGGAAGTGCTGAAGAACGAGATCGTGTCGCGCTACGAGTACCAGACCGGCCGAGCCAAGGCTTCACTGGCCACGGACCCGTATATTCTGAAGGGCACGCAACTGCTCACCAGCGGCGGCTATACCGGTATACTCGCAGGCCGATAGCATCAGTGGCTGAAGCACCATGGCAGGGCAACTCTGGAGCCATCGGGTGCATGTGGTGGCACTTGCGTTGTGCCTCATCTTCATGCCCTGGAGCACGGCGTTCTTAAGCCTGGCCCAGATGCTGTTGGTGGCGAACTGGCTGGTGGGCGGCATGCTTACCGGCACCTCGGCCAAGCGTTGGCGCGCAGCCTTCACCACGGCGCCTTCGCTGGTATTCCTCTCCTTCTTCGGCCTGCATGTGGTGGGGCTGCTCTGGACAGCGGACCTGAAGTGGGGGGTGGACCTTGTGCGCATCCTGCTCCCGGTGCTCAGCTTCGGCGCGGTGTTGGCGGGCTCGCAGCGCTTGGGTGAACGGGAGTTCAGCACGGTGCTCCTGCTCGGTGCGTGGAGCGCGGTGGCCTGTTCGGTGTTCGGTGTTGTGTTCAGCAAGGCCAGTGCAGAGGACTATCGGGGTCTTTCGGTGTTCATCAGCCACATCCGGCTGGCGCTGATGCTGTGCATGTCCGTGGTGGTGCTCGTATGGCGTGGTTCGCAGGGACCTTGGTGGGACCGAACGGGCAGGGTACTGGCCATCATCTGGACCGTGTATTTCCTTGCGCGACTGGGCAGTGTGCAGGGCTTTGTATTACTGGGCTTGCTGGGTCTGTGGTTGCTGTGGCGCTGGGCAACCACCTGGCGGCTACTGCCACGCAGCGCATTCCGTGCAGCCTTGGTGGTGGTGCCGGTGCTGGTGCTCGTCCCACTGGTGCAACGTTTCGTGGACGGCATGCAGCTGCCGCCACAGGATCTGCACACCACCGCACCGCGCAGTGCTGGTGGCGAAGTGTATCAACACGACCTGCGCAATACACAGCAACAGAACGGCCATTACGTATGGACCCACATAGCGTGGGCCGAGCTGCACCGCACCTGGCCACGCCGCAGCTCACGCCGATTGGGCGACAATGACGATAACGGCCATGTGATCTGGTCCACGTTGATGCGCTACCTGGCGAGCAAGGACCTCACCAAGGACAGTATGGGCGTGATGGCGCTCAGCGATGCCGAGGTGCGCGCCATCGAACAAGGTGTGGTGGACCATCGGGCGGATACCCGCAATATGCTGGCCCAGCGCGTGGATGAACTGTTCTTCGAACTGCAACATTATCGCGAGAAGGGCGCAGCGAGCGGGCATTCGCTGGCCATGCGACTGGAGTATTGGCGCACCGGCTGGCACATCGCGTGCCAACATTGGCTCACTGGGGTAGGTACAGGCGATACCCAACAGGCCTTCGATGCAGCCTACAACGAACTGGGTTCCGATCTCGCACCGGAATGGCGTCACCGAGCCCATCAGCAGTACCTCACGCTCTGGATCAGTTTCGGTCTTTTTGGACTGCTGTTCAGTATCTGGACGTGGGTTTGGCCTGCGTGGCGCGTGGGTGCGTGGCGGGAGCCGCTCTTCGTGGCGTGGGCCATCATCTTCGCGGTGGCGGGCTTTAGCGATGACACCATCGAGACCCAGGCAGGCGCCACCTTCTTCGCGCTGTACTACGCGCTGCTGGTGTTCGCGGCGCCGCGTGATCCTAACGGCTCAACTGCTCCAATAGCGGAAGCACCT
>JALOLX010000383.1 GCA_025455765.1 Flavobacteriales bacterium
AGACCTGGTCCATACGAATGTTGTGAAAGTGAATGGTCGGTTGATCACTCATGATGGTCGCGCACCACGGGACATCACGGATAACGGGCACTTCAGGGTGCCAGAATTCTACGTCCATCCCAAGAGCGGCGTGCTTATGCAGCTGAAGCCCAAGCGAAAGCCGCGTGGTCCGAACTATCGCGTATGACAATGCCAGGTCGTCTAACGGCAGGACAGCAGTTTTTGGAGCTGCTTATGCTGGTTCGAATCCAGCCCTGGCAACAATGGCGGGTTCATCTAGATGGACCAGGATAGCGCCCTTTCAAGGCGTTCACATGGGTTCGGATCCCATACCCGTCACAACGGTGCTGTAGTTCAGTGGAAGAATGCCCGACTGTCTATCGGGATGTCGCGAGTTCGATCCTCGCCAGCACCGCAATTTGGCTTGGAGGTCGTATGGAAGACTACTCGGCTTTTAACCGAGGGGTGTGGGTTCGAGTCCCACCGGGCCAACGAAGAATGATCAGAAGATCGGACGATCAGATGATCAGAAAATGGAAGAGCAGCTCTCGGGTAAAGCGGCCGGTCGAAGCCTGGTACGTGTTGGTCCGATCCCATCCTCTTCCACAACATGTTGGATGTGGTGTAATGGTAGCACGGCTGCTTGTGGCGCAGTTGGCATGGGTTCGATCCCCATCATCCGACCTGACTTGATTTGAACACTCATGAAAGGCTTGAAACTACATGGCAAGGACCTGATCGCAGCTGGATTCCCGGAAGGACGTGCGATCGGCATCGCCATCAACGTGATGCTGAAGCATCACCGGAAGACCGCGAAGGACGAGGTGCTGACCATACTGGCGCGCATCGCTGCCGATCCCGCTTCCTATGCGGAACATGAACACTACGCACCGATCGCAGATGCGCTGACCGGTCGTGACCGGAAGGCAGAGGCCATGCACGAACTGGTGCCGCGCAAGGACTACCGAGCCTTCGGCAGTGAGCACATCGAGCAAGGTGCCATCCACCAAATGGAGATCGCCATGAAGTTGCCTGTAACAGTGGCCGGAGCGCTGATGCCCGATGCCCACCAAGGCTATGGCCTGCCCATCGGTGGTGTGCTCGCCGTGGAGAACGCGGTGATCCCCTACGGTGTTGGAGTGGACATCGGATGCCGCATGTGCCTCAGCATCTTCAACATCGCACCCGATGTACTCGAGAAGAACCGTGCTGATCACAAAAGGCTGCTTGTAGAACACACACGCTTCGGCCGGGCTGTACACGAGAAGCCCATGAGCGATGCCGTGCTGGAACGGACCGAGTTCGACACCATTCCCGTGGTGAAGCACTTGAAGGACCGTGCCTGGCGGCAGATCGGTTCCAGCGGGAGCGGTAACCACTTCGTAGAGTTCGGCGTGGTGGAGATCACCGATGCTCAGAACGAGTTCAACCTCCCCTTGGGCAACTACCTCGCCCTGCTTTCGCACAGCGGCTCGCGTGGCTTGGGTGCTGGCATTGCGGCGCACTATACCCGCGTGGCGAAGGAGGTGTGCAAGCTGCCTGGCGTGGCTCTCGCTGGACAGTGCCGAAGGCCTAGAGTACTGGTCGGCCATGAACCTGGCCGGTGACTTCGCCTCTGCCTGCCACCACCAGATCCATGCGCGCATCGCGAAGGCGCTTGGCGAAAAGCCCGCCGTAATGGTGGAGAACCACCACAACTTCGCGTGGAAGGAGATGCACAACGGCAAGGAGGTGATCGTTCACCGCAAGGGTGCGACGCCTGCTGGGAAAGGTGTGCTCGGTGTGATCCCCGGCAGTATGACGGCGCCCGGCTTTATCGTGCGCGGTACCGGCGTGGTGGAGAGCATCGCGTCCGCCAGCCACGGCGCAGGGCGGGTGATGAGCCGTACCAAAGCCAAGGAGACCATCAGCCCTTCTGTGGTGAAGAAGCACTTGGAGGAACATGGCATCGAACTCATCGGCGGTGGCATCGATGAAGCACCCATGGCCTACAAGGACATAGCGACGGTGATGGCCAGCCAGCGCGAGCTGGTGGAGGTGCTGGGTTCGTTCACGCCGAAGATCGTGCGCATGTGCGGCGACGGAAGCGCGGCGGAGGATTGAAGAGGGGCGCGGCGGTGTTACAGGCATCGCCCGCTCCCTAACTTTCACCCCATGAACACCCGTGCCATAGCGCTCGTTCCACCCGACCGCCATACCGGCTTGGAGGTCGCACCACGTCCCGATCGCGCAGCAGGTATCCCGGCGCTGGGCAGGGCCTTGGGCCATTTGCACGAAGAGACCGGTGTGCTCAGCGGCATTGGCATCCTTAACAAGCTCAACCAGAAAGAGGGCTTCGATTGTCCCGGTTGTGCGTGGCCCGATCCCGATCACCGCAGCCGACTCGGCGAATACTGTGAGAACGGCGTGAAGGCCATTGCGGAAGAGGCCACCACCAAGCGCGTGGACCGTGCCTTCTTCGCCGCTCACGGCGTGGAGGAACTGAGCCACTGGAGCGACTTTCAGCTGGGGAAGTCCGGGCGTATCACAGAACCGTTCATCCTGCGCAAGGGCTCTTCGCATTACACAC
>JALOLX010000088.1 GCA_025455765.1 Flavobacteriales bacterium
CCAGTTCTCACCGCGGTTGCTGGTGATCTCGCCGGTTTGGGCAGAGGCACCGATGGCAGCTACCATGGCTGCCGAGAAAAGTACTTGCTTCTTCATGGTTAGTGGTTTAGATCCAGGGTTGGTCGTTTTGTAGGAGCCCTTGGGTAAGGGCGAAGATCCGGTTAAGCGGTGGCGAAGTTATGCACATTTCAATTCGATATGCACAACTTTTTGTTGAGAACCCAGAGCGTCAGGGACTTGGGACAGGAGCGCGAGCATCTTCTTCGGCGACAAATGTAGAAGAACCGTTCAAACGCCAAAAGAACGTTCAGATAGCATCGGCACGAACTTGAACTGGCCACAGGCTTCTTCAAAGAGCGTACCGCGTTCATCCTTGGTGATCAGCATCATTTCTTGAACAGCTCCTTCGCCCACTGGTATCACCAAACGGCCGCCCGGTTTGAGCTGCTCAAGCAAGGGCTTGGGTACGAAGGGAGCTCCACAGGTGACCAGCACACGATCGAACGGAGCCTCTCGGGTCAGACCTGCGAAGCCGTCACCGTGCACGGTGTAGGCCTTATGTCCCATACGCAGCAACCGTTCCTTGGTCTGGAGGTACAGCGGACGGTGCCGCTCGATGGAATGGACCTTGGCGCCCAAGGTGCACAGGACAGCGGTCTGGTATCCACTACCCGTTCCGATCTCCAACACCTTCATCCCCTTGCCCACCTGCAGAAGATCGGTCTGGAAAGCGACCGTCCACGGCTGGGAAATGGTCTGGCCACAAGGGATCGGGAAGGCCGTATCCGCATAGGCCATCTCTACAAAGGCCGAATCGTCGATGAACAGATGTCGGGGGATCTTGCCGATGGCATTGAGCACCTCCACGTTGCCGATCCCTCGCTTCCTCAATTGGTCGACCAACTTGCGCCGTAGGCCTTGATGGCGAAAGCTGTCCTCTCCGACGTTCATGCTGGGCAAAGGTAGGTCCGCGCCTACCATTGATACGCCACCTACTTTTGCGACCCTTTCAACAAGGCGCTATCAACGAACAACGCAACGGATGAGCAGAACGGTCAAGGTCGGCGTTATCGGTGCAGGACACTTGGGACGCATCCACATTCAGCAGTGGTTGAACGTGGAAAAGGCCGAACTCATCGGATTCCATGATCCCGATGAACAACGATGCGCGCTGATCCAAGCGGAGTTCGGGGTGCCGTTCATGTCCTTGGAGACTTTGCTGGACCGGGCTGAAGCGGTCGATATCGTGACTCCAACGGTCACCCACGCTGACCTTGCGACCCGCGCTCTATCAGCCGGCCGTCATTTGTTCATCGAGAAACCCCTGGCCCAGAACCTTGCTGAGGCCGATGCCCTGATCGCGCTAGCGGCCAAAGCCCAAGTGTCTGCGCAGGTAGGACACGTAGAGCGGTTCAACCCCGCGTTCCGTGCGGTATTGGGCAAGCTTGGCTCGCCGATGTTCATTGAATCGCATCGCCTGGCTCAGTTCAACCCACGCGGTACCGACGTGAGCGTGGTGCTTGACCTGATGATCCACGATATCGACCTTGTGCTCCACGTGGTGAAGAGCGAGGTGGTGGATGTGCAAGCCAGTGGCGTGGCCGTAGTGAGCGACACCCCGGATATCGCCAATGCGCGGATCGCCTTTGCCAATGGCTGTGTGGCCAACCTTACTGCGAGCCGCATCAGCCTGAAGAACATGCGCAAGAACCGGTTCTTCCAACGCGATGCGTACATCTCCGTTGATCTGTTGGAGCGCTCCTCGGAAGTGGTGCGGATGAGCACGGTGGAAGGCGAGGTGGATCCTTTCGCTGTGACCATCGACCTCGGCAACGGCAAGGGGCAGCGTGCCATCAGCTTCGAGAAGCCGGAAGTGCCCAGTACCAATGCGATCAGGGACGAACTGAGCGCCTTTGTGCAGAGCATCTTGAACGGCACACGCACCGAAGTGAGCTTGGAGGACGGAAGGCGCGCAATGGCCATCGCATTCCGGATCCTGGAACGGCTCGGAACTCAACCGTTGGCCTCTTCGCATACTGATCATGCAGAAGCTCCGTTATAACGGCGTGCGGTGGCGGTCGTTCATATCCCTTGCGTTGTTCGGTCCATGTGTGCTGTTGGTCGGGTGTACCAAGACCGAGGATGTGCCCTCGTATCTCGAGATACCGGTGTTCGGCATGACCACGGAACCCGCTCAGGGCGCGTCCAGTTCGAAGATCACTGAAGCGTGGGTGACGGTGGACGGCAAATTCACCGGTGTGTGGGAGCTCCCTGCGCGCCTTCCAGCATTGACGAATGGTGATGTCGCCATCGAGGTAGTTCCGGCCATTCGGCGTAATGGGGTGTTCGAGGACCGTCTACGCTACCCCTTCTACACCACATGGATCGGCACGGCCACGTTAGCACCGAACACCACGACCACCATCTCCCCCACTACAGCGTATCGCAGCAACATGAACTTCTGGCTTGAGCCGTTCGATGCGGCCGGAACGTTGCTGAGCACAGTGAACGCCGAAGATACCCTGGTCATCTTCAGACAAGAGACCCATCCAGAGCTGCTCCGTGATGGCTCGCCGATCGGTGGGGTGAAGCTTACTACAGCGAATCCGACAGCGCGCTTGATCACTGACCAGAACTTCGGCCTTGCTTCAGGTCCGGTGTTCTTGGAAATGGATTACAGCACGGACGTGGAGCTGGAGATCGGACTGCTATACCAGCAAGGCGGGTTCAACAGTGGCGAAGCGTATGTGACCCTGGTACCCACCACCAGTGATGGCACTACTCCCGTTTGGAACAAGGCATACATCGATATCTCGTTCGTCTTCAATATCTCTTCTGTAACCGATCGCGACATCTATTTCAACCTGGAGCTGCCTGCGAGCAAAGCGAACGGTCTGGTTCTCCTGGACAACCTCAAGATCGTGCGCTTCCAATGATGGACCGGCGCCTCCAAGTCGCGAAGTACGTCGCAGCCGACCTCCTCGGCTCGGCCCTCGCTTGGACGCTGTTCTTCATCTACCGCAAGCTCCACCTCGAACCCATCAAGTTCGGCTATGAGGTGCCGCTCGTGTTCGACCGCAATTACTTCCTGGGGCTGGTCCTGATCCCGCTCTTCTGGTTCGGGCTGTACACGGTCATTGGCGGCTACCGCGAGATCTTCCGGCGCTTCCGCACCAAGGAGCTGGGCCAGACCCTGTTGATCAGCATCATCGGTGTGGTGGTCATCTTCTTCGTCCTGCTGCTGGATGATGAAGTGGCCAGCTACCGCTACTACTACCGCTCCTTCGTAGCCCTCTTCCTGCTGCACTTCGGCATCACCTTCATCCTGCGCTTCCTGCTCACCAGCCGCACGGTACACAAGGTACACCAGCGAAAGATCGGCTTCAACACCATCCTGGTCGGCGGCAATGAGCGGGCCATGGCCATCTACGAGGAGATCGAAGCCCTGCCCAAATCCACGGGCAACCGCTTCATCGGCTTTGTGAACGTGAACGGCGGCGACCAGTTGCTCACCCAGGTGGGCCTGCCGCGCTTGGGCAAGTGGCACGAGCTGCGGCAGGTGATCGATCAGCACGCGGTGGAAGAGGTCATCATCGCGGTGGACTCCGGTGAGCACGAGCACATCAGCCGCATCATGAACGAGCTGGAAGGCACCGGTGTGCGGGTGAAGGTGATCCCGGACATGTATGACATCCTCTCGGGTTCGGTGAAGATGACCAGCATCTTCGGCACCCCGCTGATCGAGGTGAACTCCGAGATCATGCCCGCGTGGCAGTTCTCCCTGAAGCGCTTGGTGGACATCAGCGCCAGCGGCCTGGCACTGGTGCTCCTCTCCCCCCTCTACCTGGTGCTGGCCATCCTGGTGCGCTTCTCCAGCCCCGGACCGGTGTTCTTCCGCCAGGAGCGCATCGGCAAGCACGGGCGCCCCTTCAAGATCATCAAGTTCCGCAGCATGTATTGCGACGCGGAGAAGAACGGACCACAGCTGAGCAGCAGCACCGACCCCCGCATCACCCCCATCGGCCGCTGGATGCGAAAGACCCGGATGGACGAGATCCCCCAGTTCTGGAACGTGATCAAGGGCGACATGAGCCTCGTAGGTCCCCGCCCCGAGCGCCAGCATTTCATTGATGCCATCACCGCCGTGGCCCCCCACTACCGCCACCTGCACAAGGTGCGTCCGGGCATCACCAGCTGGGGCCAGGTGAAGTTCGGCTATGCCGAGAACGTCGATCAGATGGTGCGCCGACTGAAGTACGACATCCTCTACATCGAGAACATGAGCCTGGCCGTGGACCTCAAGATCCTGGCCTACACCGTGCTCATCATCCTGCGCCGCGACGGCAAGTAGGGGCGCGAGATCTCGCGCCCTACTTGCCGTTCGCCCCCTACCTTTCGGCGCCAAATCGCAGTTCCCTCATGAAGATCTCCGTTATCGGTGCCGGCCAGATGGGCAACGGCATCGCCCACGTGTTCGCGCAGAGCGGCCACGCCGTCACCCTCATCGACATCGCACAGGCCGGTCTGGACAAGGGCCTCGCCACCATCACCAAGAACATGGACCGCCAAGTGGCCAAGGGCAGCATGACCGAGGACCAAAAGGCTGCGGCCCTGGCCCTGATCAGCACCACCACCGACATGGCCGCCGGCGTGAAGGAAGCGGAGCTGGTGGTGGAGGCCGCCACCGAGAACGTGGACCTGAAGCTGAAGATCTTCCGCGACCTGGATGCCAACGCACCGGCCGCCTGTATCCTGGCCACCAACACCAGCAGCATCAGCATCACCCGCATCGCCGCCGTCACCAAGCGTCCGGCGCAGGTCATCGGCATGCACTTCATGAACCCCGTGCCGGTGATGAAGCTGGTGGAGGTGATCCGTGGCTACGACACTTCCGATGCCGTGACCAGGACCGTGGTGGACCTGAGCACGGCCATCGGTAAGATCCCCGTGACCGTGAACGACTACGCGGGCTTCGTGGCCAACCGCATCCTGATGCCGATGATCAACGAATCCATCGAGACCCTGTTCCAAGGCGTAGGTGGCGTGGCCGAGATCGACAGCATCATGAAGCTGGGCATGGCGCATCCCATGGGCCCCCTGCAGCTGGCGGACTTCATTGGCTTGGACACCTGTCTGGCCATCCTGCGCGTGTTGCATGAAGGCCTGGGCAACCCCAAGTACGCCCCCTGCCCCTTGCTGGTGCAGATGGTGACCGCAGGTAAGCTGGGCGTGAAGAGCGGCGAAGGCTTCTACCAGTACACGGCCGGCAGCAAGGACCTGGTGGTGGCGCCGGCGTTCAGCAAGTGATCATCCGCCCCGCAAGCACCACCGACATCCCCACCATCCAGGCCATTGCCCACGCGACCTGGCCGGTGGCCTATGCCGACATCCTCTCCCCCGCCCAGCTGGCGTACATGTTGGAGCGGATGTACAGCGCGGCCGCCCTGCTGGACCAGCTCACTAACCAGGGCCACCGCTTCCTGCTGGCTGAGCGCGATGGTGAGGCCATCGGCTTCGCGGGCTATGCCAACCACCACACCACCGGACGAACGCGCCTGCACAAGCTGTACGTGTTGCCCCATGTGAAGGGCGGTGGCGTGGGCCACGCGCTGCTGGAGGCCGTGCTGAAGGCCGCCCAAATGGCCGGAGATACCGCCGTGGAACTGAACGTGAACAAGTACAACCCGGCGAAGGCGTTCTACCTGCGGCATGGCTTCACTGTGGAGCGGGATGAGGTCATCGACATCGGGCAGGGGTACGTGATGGATGACCATGTGATGGCGCGCTCCATCCCTTGAACCAGCTACCTTTCCGATCATGGAACACCTCGCGGACATCCTCCTCTCCATCGCCCTCGGGCTGGGCCTGGCCGCTGCCACGGGGCTGCGCGTCTTCCTTCCGCTCTTCCTAGCCAGTGTCCTCGCACACTTCGACGTAGGCGGCATCGGCCTGCGGGAGAACATGGCGTGGCTGAGCAGCTGGCCGGCCATGGTGGCCTTGGCCGTGGCCACGGTGCTGGAGCTGGTGGCCTACTACGTGCCGGTGCTCGACCACTTCCTCGATGCCATCGCCGTACCCCTGGCCACGGTGGCAGGCACGTTGGTGGCCATGAGCACCTTCGTAGACCTGCCGCCGATGCTGGCCTGGGGGCTCGCCATCATTGCGGGCGGCGGCATTGCAGGGCTCGTGAGCGCCGGCACGGCCACCACCCGACTGGCCAGC
>JALOLX010000089.1 GCA_025455765.1 Flavobacteriales bacterium
GACCAGGCCAAGTTCGCCGCCATGAAGGCGAAGCTGGGCCAGTAAGGTCGAACGACCGAACAGGGAAGGCCGGGCCGTTGGGTCCGGCCTTCGTCATTAACGGCCGGAGCTGTTGCTGACCCTAGCGAACGGCAGCGCAATGAAGAACTGACCAGCATACGAACGACAACGATCGCGGTATGCTGAACGGGAGAGAAGCTTCACCACAATGACCGGTGCTAGAGCGGGGGCCGAACAGCCGATCAACGGCCTGACCAGCTGGTCCCCAGCGAACTACAACTTAACATAATATAAATTATGCGCCAATATGGGTGAAGTCAAGAACGGTTCCGGGACGACGCTGCACACCAATACCGACCGGTCCATCCACCGCCATTCGGCCGGCCTCCAACCGCAACCCTTGGAACGGATCGTTCGCCAATAACCACGGACCGTCCAGATCCAGCAGTTCAGCACAGTTGCGCAGCGCCAACATCGCGCCGCAGCCCAACGAGCTCTCGCTCATGCTTCCGAGCATCACCCGCAGCCCCAGCGCCCGCGCCCGTTCCGCCATGGCCAGCGCCACATCCAGCCCGCCGCACTTCATCAGCTTCAAGTTCACCCCGTCGAACGCTTCCACCGCGCGCTCCAGCTCCTCCAAACCTTGAACGCTCTCATCGGCATACACCGGAACGTCCACCACCTTGCGCAGCGCCTGGTGCAGGTCCCAGCGGTCCATGGCGAACGGCTGTTCAAGCCCGACCACACGCTCAGCACCCAACACCTCCACAGCTGTCACCGCCTCGGCCACATCTGTCCAGCCTTGGTTAGCGTCCAGAAAGAACCGTCGGTCAACTGCGAGGCGCAGATGCTCCAGCACGGCCCTGTCGTTCGCCGCCCCCAGCTTCACCTTCAGCACCTCGGTGACCGGTAACTCACTGATCTTCTGGTCTATGGATGCCACATCGGTGTGCCCAAGGGTCACCATGGCCTGAGACTTTTCCACGATCGGCCCACAGGTTCTCAACAAGCTTTCAACAGACCAGCCTATTCGCTTGGCGTTCAGGTCCATCAATGCCATCTGCAAAGCAGCGCGTGCCGGTGGCAAGAGCTGAGCGGCGGAAGGCACGGACAGCATGGCACCCTGCTTCAGTTCAGCGCCGCTTAACTTCCAGTAACGAGCGAGATCAGCATATACAGAATCCTGATAATAAGGCAGATATGGAGGAAGTGTCGCTTCTCCATAGCCGGTGTGACCTTCATCGGTGATCTGTACGAACACCGTGTCCGTACCATCGCGCAAGCCATGGGCCGTGCCGAAGGGATGGATGAAGCGCAGCCGGTATTTCGCAAGGGAGAACTGCATGCTGCGAAGGTGCAGCACCGGCCGCATCGTCCTACCCACAGCGCTCATCAACTGTGAACGATCGGCCACGAAAAAGCCCCGAGGTCCTTCCCCGGGGCTTCTCCTCATCCACGTGGGATCACTTCACCATGTAGTAGATGTTCGTCAGCCACTTGGCGGTATCGGGCTCGGCCATCGGGTCGGTCACGTACTCTTCGATCACGTTGCCATAGTGCGTGAGGCCCTTGTCCTGGATGTACTTGTCCAGCGCCATGTGGGCCTTCATGCTGCCGTCGTAGTCGCCGTAGTAGGCCACCTTCAGCATGCGGCCGGCGGGTATCACATGCGTAGTGAAGCCCTTCACCTCGGTCCTGGCATCACCTTTCACCGGCATGGCGGCCATCAGATCGGCGGTCTGGTCCTGCTCGTTCCATTCCCAATAGACCGCACTCGGAGCACCGGCGAATTCCAACTTGGCTTCACCAACCGCTGCAGCGGCCGCGCCGAACTGGGCGGCGAAGAAGGGCTGCATGGCGCTCCATGTCAGCTTCGTGTTGCGCGTACCGATGTAGACCTGCTCGCCGTTCGTAATGGTCTCGATGTGATAGCCGTCCACGGTATGCTCGGCCTCGGCGGCCAGGGCTTCGGCGCGGGCGGTCTCCACCACGGTCTTCAGCTTCGCCAGTCCACGCTCGAAGTCTGCACCGATCATCTCGTCCATGTTCATGAAGACGCCCATGATGCGCCCCATGAAGTTATTCTCACCGCTCATGCGCCACACCATCCGGGTGCTATCTCCGCGCGGCTCCAGCTCGTAGTCCACCATGCTCTTCGACTCGAACGGTTCGATGAAGTGCAGTTCGCAGGTCACCTTCTTGTCCGGCTCCATGGCCACGATGCGCTGGCTTCCGGTGCCCACGGTATCGCCTTTCCACGACCACACGGCCCCCACTGTACCGTCGGTACCTTCAATGGTCTGCACCTGGTCCTTGTCCATCTCCTGCCAGGGTCCCCACTCCTTCATATGGTCCAATTTGCTCACGTAGGTGTACACCTCGGAAGGGGATGCCGCCATGGTGGTACTGCGTTCCACGGTGTAGCTGCCCGGCCCGATCAAACCCAGAACGAGCAGGATCGCCAACACGGCGAACACGATGATGAGGATGGTCTTGAGTGCACGCATGTCCGGTGAATTTGCCCGAAAGATGCAGCTTCCCGCTAGGAAAGCAAGCACCTACACTCCCCTTACTGTAACGGTCCGTCACTGATCGGTGAATGCTTCAAACCACGGATACACACAGATGTACACGGATAAATGCCATCACGACCAGTCCAGATCCGTGTGTATCCGTGTGCATCCGTGGTTGTATTCCCTCTTCCCCCAAAGCTGGCACGGTGTTTTCTTTGTCACCACCATCCGAACACACCCACCGATGAACTTCCGCACCTCCCCGCTCCTGCTCGCCGCTGCCGTTCTGGCCCTGAGCGTGAGCCTGCCAGCCTGTAAGAGCAAAAGCTCGCCTGCCGGCACCAAGGTCACCCAACCCTTCAGCGGCAACAAGTACGAGAGCAACGCCGCCTGGTTCCGGGGCACCGGCCAGGGCGTGAGCATCAAGCAGAACATCGCCCGCGGCAAGGCCGACATCGACGCCAAGAACCAGGTGGCCGCACAGGCCGGCACCAACATCCGCGCCGTCACCGACCAATACCTCGGCCAGACCGAGAACGCCAACGCCGCCGATGTGGCTGACAAGTTCCAGACCCTCATCCGCGAAGTGATGAACACCGAACTGGCCGACCTGCGCAAGATCGGCGAAGAGACCTACTACAACGAGACCACCAAGGACTATACCGTCTACGTGGCCTACGAGATCAAGAAGAACGCCATGTTCCGCTACATGAAGAAGCAGGCCCGCACCGAGGCCAAGATGAGCGAACAGGAACTGAAGGTGCTCGACGAGATCCTCGATCAGGAGATCAAAAAGGCCGAAGCGGCCGGTGAGTAATTGTTCCGGAACGCAACAACGGCAAGGACCATGGCGCACAGCTGCCGTTCTGTCCGAACTGAACGAACGGCAAACCGTTTGTAGGAAAGGTGTACACAACAACCTGAACGAACCATGTTAGGATCCTATGTGATCGCAGGCCTCATCATGCTGGTCAGCTGGCTGGTGGGCCAACAGTTGAAGAGCCGTTTCGAGAAATACTCGCGCACCCCGCTGCAGAACGGCATGAGCGGACGCGAGGTGGCCGAGCGCATGCTGGCGGACCACGGCATCACCAATGTGAAGGTGATCAGCGTGCCCGGCCAGCTCACCGACCACTACAATCCCGCCAACCGCACGGTGAACCTGAGCGAACCGGTGTACCACGCCCGCAACGCCGCCGCCGCCGCCGTGGCCGCGCACGAGGTGGGCCACGCCGTACAGCACGCCACCGCCTACAGCTGGCTGGAGATGCGCAGCAAGTTGGTGCCCGCCGTCAGCTTCGTCTCGCAGTGGCTGCAATGGGTGCTGCTCGGCGGCATCCTGCTCATCAACACCTTCCCGCAACTGCTGCTCATCGGCATCGTGCTCTTTGCCGTCACTACGCTTTTCAGCCTGGTCACGCTACCGGTGGAGTACGACGCCAGCAACCGCGCCCTGGCCTGGATGACCAACCGTGGGATCGTCACCAGCAGCGAACGCGCCATGAGCGCCGACGCCCTCAAGTGGGCCGCCCGCACCTACGTGGTGGCCGCCATCGGCTCCATCGGCACCCTGCTTTACTACGTGATGGTGTACATGAACCGGCGCTGAGCAGACCCCGCTCTCCTATCAAAGCCCTGCCACAGTGTGGTGGGGCTTTGTCACTCCACCCCCACCACCACCGGCAAGTGATCGCTGAAGCCGCCCTTGTAGCGCCCGCCGCTGTAGGTCTTGTCCGGCGAGGGGCCGAACTTGGGGTGGCGGAACAGGAGGCGATCGTCGGCAAGGGCGCGGGCATCGCGGCAATGCGGTAGTAAAGCCTTGCTGACGATGAACTGGTCCAGATAGGCCCATTCGCCGTTGTACTGGTGGCTGCCCTCGCCGGGTTGGCGGTCCATGCACATCAGGGCGAAGAGGTCGGCGGAGGCCTTGAGGTCGCAGCTGGCCGCCAGTCCTTCCTGTACGCTGCGGTCCTCCGGATGGTCGTTGAGGTCGCCCATGATGAGGATCTGGGCCGCCGGGTCCTTCGCGAGAAGCTCATCCACCTGGTCGCGGATCACGCGGGCGGCGGCCATGCGCTTGGGTTCGCTTTCGCGCTGGCCTTCGCGCCGGCTGGGCCAATGGGCCACGAACACGAAGAGGGGCGGCGCGCTGGAACGCTCCAGCTCGGCGTACAGGATGTCGCGCGAGCGGTCGCCATCCAGGACCAAGGGCAGCGCTACGGATCGACGCACCTTGGCGCGGCGCTGGTCCACCAACAGGGCCACATCGATGCCGCGCTCATCGGGCGAATCGAAGTGGACCACGGTGTAGGGCGCATCGGCCAGGGAGCCGGTACGAGCGAGGTCCTTCACCACGGCGGCGTTCTCCACCTCCGCAAGACCAATGATGCCGGGCAGTTCATCGCCGGTCCAGGAGATGGCGCTGGCCAGTTGCTCCAGCTTGTGGCGGTAGCGTTCTTCGGTCCATTCCAGCTCCCCGCCGGGCAGGAAGTCCTGGTCGTTGGTGGCCGGATCGTCCTGCGTGTCGAAGAGGTTCTCCACGTTGTAGAACACGGCATGCGTGGGGCCCCAAGGCTGCGGAGTCCCGATATCATCGGCGTCGGTGGCATCCGCGGGGGCTGCGGGACCCGGCGCGGAAGCTCCGCAGGCGCACAGGACCGCGAAGAGCAGGATCCACGTGTGTTTCATCGGCGTCGGCGCGTGGTGCTCTTCAACCCCAGCACGCCGAGCAGGCCCCGTGCCAGCTCTCTGATCACGGTGTTGCCCACCTGACGGACCATGGTGTTCTTGCTCATCTTCTCCAGCGTGCTCACCTCCTTGGGCGCAGGTTTCGCGGTCTCCTTGCGGGGGGCCGGTGCAGCGGGCTCCTCCTCCACTTCGCGGCTGTCCTGCATGCGCTTGTTCAGCAGCTCGAAGGCGCTCTCGCGGTCGATCACTTCGTTGTACTTCCGCACCAGTTCGGAGCGTGCCACAAGGCCATCGATCTCCAGCGGGCTGAGGATGTCCATGCGGCTGGCTGGCGCGCGCAGCAGGGTGTGGGCCAACGGCGTGGGAGTGCCCTTCTCGCTGAGGGCGGTGACCAGCGCTTCGCCGATGCCGAGCGAGGTGATCAGCTCTTCCACGTTGTAGAAGGGCGTGATCGGGTAGTTCTGCGCGGTCTTCTTGATGGTGGTGCGGTCCTTGGCGGTGAAGGCGCGCAGGGCGTGTTGCACCTTGAGGCCGAGCTGACCGAGCACTCCTTCAGGCACGTCGCTGGGGTCCTGGGTGCAGAAGTACACCCCCACCCCTTTGGAGCGGATGAGCTTGATGATGGTCTCGATCTGCTCCAGCAGGGCCTTGGAAGCGGTGCTGAAGATGAGGTGCGCCTCGTCGATGAAGAGCGCCAGCTTGGGCTTTTCGGGATCGCCTACTTCGGGCAGTGTGCTGTAGATCTCGGCCAGGAGGCAGAGCATGAAGGTGCTGAAGAGACGCGGCTTGTCCTGGATGTCGGTGAGGCGCACGATGTGTACCACGCCTTTGCCGTCGCGGGTGGCGAGCAGGTCGTTCACATCGAAGGAGCGTTCGCCGAAGAACTCCTCGGCCCCCTGCTGTTCGATCTCGATGAGCTTGCGCAGGATGATGTTGACCGTGGCACCGCTCACCGAGCCGTACACCTTGCGGATCTCCTCCTTGCCCTCGTCGGTGACG
>JALOLX010000090.1 GCA_025455765.1 Flavobacteriales bacterium
GGAACACCGGCACCTGCAGATGCTCCACTCCCAGCTCCGCAGCCGGTCGGATGTCGCACAGCGCCACCAGTTCACCTTCGGGATGGCGGCTTACCATTTCCG
The DNA here is from genome assembly GCA_025455765.1 of Flavobacteriales bacterium. GTDB lineage: Bacteria > Bacteroidota > Bacteroidia > Flavobacteriales_F > PHOS-HE28 > PHOS-HE28. The sequence continues at coordinate 103 of JALOLX010000090.1, forward strand.
CATGGCGCTTGCCAATGTGGCCACAGCCCACCACGGCGAACTTGATCTTATGTTCTGGCGGTAATGCCATGGTTATTCGAGGTGTGAAGTGTAAGATGTGATCGGTAAGGTGCGAGGTATCACGACCTCACTCTTCACAACTCCGAACCCACACTTCACCGTTCTCATGCAACACGTGTTACCTGCCCCTCGGCCAGCTTGTATTTCTGCCCGCTCTCTGGACATTGCGCTTCGCCCAGTTCGTTGAACTTCAGCTTGTGCCCATACTCGCTCATCCAGCCCATCTGTCGGGCAGGATTGCCCACCACCAGGGCGAACGCTGGCACCTCCTTGGTCACCACCGCGCCAGCTCCGATGAAGGCGAACTCGCCGATGTCGTGGCCACAGACGATCGTGGCGTTGGCACCAATGCTTGCTCCGCGGCCCACACGTGTGGTGGCGTATTGCTCACGCCGGTTCACTGCACTGCGCGGATTGATGACATTGGTGAACACCATGCTCGGCCCCAGGAAGACGTCATCGCCGCATTCCACGCCGGTGTAGATGCTCACATTGTTCTGCACCTTCACATTGCGCCCCAGCTTCACCCCCGGGCTGACCACCACGTTCTGACCGATGTTGCAGCCCTCACCGATCGTGCAGCCGGGCATGATGTGGCTGAAGTGCCAGATCCGTGTGCCGGCACCGATGCTGCAGCCCTCGTCGATCACAGCGGTGGGATGTGCGGTGTAGGTCATGTGGGCGTTCGGCAGGGTCCGTGAAGTTGCGCACGAACCAGCGCCGGGCTGCGAAGGTACCGAAGGGGTCCCAATTCCGCGTTGCCCAGGGACGATGGGCGTTCTGCTCAGAACAACTGCCCCGATCGATCCGCTGCACCCACCGGAACCAGTGTCAGTTCTTCCAAGGTGCTAATGAGCCCAGCAATTACCGGAAGGGTGACAGGTTCAACACGCCACCGCACATGCTTCAACCATTCACTGGCCAGGTCTCTACCAAAGTCGGCGTTCTGCATGACCAGCTCCACCACATGAGGATCCTGCACCGACCGATGGACCTCGGCACGCAACACGTTCAACGCGGTCATCACTGCGGCCTGCACCTCCCGTTGCAACCCTTCGCGTGCCACGATCACGAAGCCCGGCCAATCGCCGCGTACTTCGCCCACATGCCGCATCACACCCGACCGTACATACCGTGACGTGACGTAGGTCTCCCACAGGAAGATCAGTGGCTCGCCCGTGGCCATGCGCTGTGCCGCACCTTCCATGTTGTGCACCACCACCAGATCCTCCGGACCAGGCTGCCAGCCCATGCGGCGCGCGTGGAGCATGGCCATGATGTGGCTGCCGCTGCCCAGTCTGCTGATGGCGTAAGGTATGCCACATAGGTCGGCATCGGTGTGCAGGGCCGCCTCGGCGGGCACATGCACCCCCCACGGCAAAGGACTTTCCACGAAGCCGCTCACGATCCGGTGCGGGCCGCCGTTCAGGATATCCCGAACAGCCCCTTCCGTGACCAACACGGCCATGTCCAGTTCCCCATCACGCAGCATCTGGCACATGCGGCCCGTGCCTTCCGGTACCGTGTGCCAGTGCAGGTCCACCCCGGCCGCTGCGAAATGGCCCTGTTCCCGGGCCAGATGCCACGGCAGGTTGTAAGGCTCGGGCACACCGGCCACGCGCACTGTGGTCATTGGGTACGAAGGTGAGGAACTGTGCGTGACGGACAAGCGCGGCGTGTCATCAACCGGTGTAGCTGCGGTCAACGACCGTGCCGAAAAGACAAGGTCCCGGACGACTTGTTCGCCCGGGACCTTGAACCTTGTTGTTGAAGGGTCTGCTACTTCCTTACGTAGCCATCGAAGCTGAAGTGCTCCTTCTCGTTGAGCTCGTCAGCGCTCAAGCTCTTGAAGTAGTCGTAGGTGATCTTCAGGCCTTCTGCACGGCTCACCTTGGGCTCCCAGCCCAGCAGCTTGCGGGCCAGGGTGATGTCCGGCTGCCGTTGCATGGGATCGTCCTTCGGCAAGGGCTTGTAGATGACCTTTTGCGTGGTGCCGGTGAGCTTGATGATCTCCTCGGCGAACTGCGCGATGGTGATCTCGCTGGGATTGCCCACGTTCACCGGGCCGGCGTAGTCGCTCAGGAGCAGGCGGTAGATGCCTTCCACGAGATCATCCACATAGCAGAAGCTGCGGGTCTGTGAACCGTCGCCGAACACGGTGAGGTCCTCGCCACGGAGCGCCTGACCGATGAAGGCGGGCAGCACCCGGCCGTCGTTGAGGCGCATGCGCGGTCCGTAGGTGTTGAAGATGCGCACGATGCGCGTCTCCAGCCCGTGGTAGGTGTGGTAGGCCATGGTGATGGCCTCCTGAAAGCGCTTGGCCTCATCGTACACACCGCGCGGGCCGATGGGGTTCACATGGCCCCAGTACTCCTCGGTCTGAGGGTGTACCTGCGGATCGCCGTAGACCTCGCTGGTGCTGGCCACCAGGATCCGCGCCTTCTTGGCCTTTGCCAGGCCCAGCAGGTTGTGCGTTCCCAAGCTGCCCACCTTCAGGGTCTGGATGGGGATCTTCAAGTAGTCGATGGGGCTGGCGGGCGAGGCGAAGTGCAGGATGTACTTCAGTTCACCGGGCACATGCACGAACTTGGACACGTCGTGGTGGTAGAACTCGAAGTCATCCCGTTTGAAGAGGTGTTCGAGGTTCTTCAACCGCCCGGTGATGAGGTTATCCATGCCGATGACATGGTAGCCCTCCTTCAGGAAGCGATCGCACAGGTGGGAGCCGAGGAAGCCCGCTGCACCGGTGATGAGGACCCGTTCTTTCTGGTGTGCCATGATGCTCAGGCGTTGGCCGTGGCCTTGATGTTCACGCGATCGCGGCCCACGCTCACGTAGCCGAAGCCCAGGCGCTTCATCTCGTCCAGGTCGTACAGGTTGCGACCATCGAAGATGAGCTTCTCCTTCAGCAGGCTGCCCACCTTGTCAAAGTCGGGGGTGCGGAACAAGGCCCATTCGGTGGCGATGATCAGCGCGTCCGCACCGTTCAGGGCCTCGTACTCGTCCTTGGCGAAGGTGAGCTTGTCGCCCATGAGCTTCTTCACGTTCTCCATGGCTTCGGGATCGAAGGCGGTGACCGTGGCACCAGCGGCCACGAGCGCGTCGATCACGTACAGGGCGGGTGCCTCGCGGATATCGTCCGTATCGGGCTTGAAGGCGAGTCCCCACAGGGCGAAGTGGCGGCCCTTGAGGTCGTTGCCGAAGGTGTCCTTGATCTTGGGGATGATGGAGGTCTTCTGGTCCTCGTTCACCTCCATCACGGCCTTGATGATCTGGAACTCGTAGCCGGCCTCCTTGCCGCTCTTGGCCAGGGCCTGCACATCCTTGGGGAAGCAGCTGCCACCATAGCCGATGCCCGGGAACAGGAAGCGCTTGCCGATACGGCTGTCGGTACCGATGCCGATGCGCACCTTGTCCACGTCAGCCCCCACACGCTCGCAGAAGTTCGCGATCTCGTTCATGAAGGTGATCTTGGTGGCCAGGAAGGCGTTGGCGGCGTACTTGGTGAGCTCGGCGCTGCGCTCGTCCATGAAGATGATGGGGTTGCCCTGGCGAACGAAAGGCTTGTAGAGGTCCTCCATCACCTTGCGGGCGCGCTCGCTGCTGGTGCCCACCACCACGCGGTCGGGCTTCAGGAAGTCGTCCACCGCAAAGCCTTCGCGCAGGAACTCGGGGTTGCTCACCACGTCGAAGAGCTCTTCCTTGGCGTTCTTCGCCAAAGCAGCATGCACCTTCTCGGCGGTGCCTACAGGTACCGTGCTCTTGTCCACGATCACCTTATAGTCGGTGATGATCTTGCCCAGGTCGTTGGCCACACCAAGCACGTACTTCAGGTCGGCACTGCCATCTTCGCCGGGAGGCGTGGGCAGGGCCAGGAAGATGATCTGTGCCTTGTCGATCGCGGACTTCAGATCGGTGGTGAAGCTGAGGCGACCCTGGCGGATGTTGCGCTCGAAGAGCACATCCAGATGGGGCTCGTAGATCGGCACCTTGCCGTCCTTCATCATCTGCACCTTCTTCACGTCGATATCCACGCAGATGACGTGGTTGCCGGTCTCTGCAAAGCAGGTCCCCGTAACGAGACCCACGTACCCAGTTCCTACTACAGCGATGTTCATGGTTGGTGGTTATGAAGGGCCCGTTGCCCTTCGTGCTTAGGCGTTGAAATAGGACCGCACCGTGGCGGCGATGTGTTCGAGTTGTTCGGTATCGAGTTCCGTGCTCATCGGCAGGCTCAACACTTCGTGCATCAGACGCTCGGTCACCGGAAGGTCACCCTGGCGGATACCATAGGCCTGATAGGCTTTTTGAAGGTGCAGCGGTACCGGGTAGTAGATCATGGCCGGTACGCCGTTCTTTTCCAGGTGAGCGCGCAAGGCGTCGCGGTGCCCGCCGGTGATCCGCAGGGTGTACTGGTGAAAGACGTGGGTGCTGGAGGGGCTGCGCTCCGGCGTGTGCACATGCTCCATGCCTGCGAAGGCTCGATCGTAGAAGGCCGCAGCGTCCTGCCGCGCCTTGCCGTATGCGTCAAGGTTACTGAGCTTGATGCGCAGGATCGCGGCCTGGATGCTGTCCAAGCGGCTGTTCACGCCCACCACGTCGTGGTAGTAGCGCACCTCGCTGCCGTGGTTGCACACCTGGCGGATCCGTTTGGCGAGTGCATCGTCGTTGGTGAAGATGGCTCCACCGTCGCCGTAACAGCCCAGGTTCTTGCTGGGGAAGAAGCTGGTGGTGCCCACGGTACCGATGGTACCTGCTTTGCGCACCGTACCGTCCGCGAAGGTGTAGTCGCTCCCTACGGCCTGGCAATTGTCCTCGATCACGTGCAGGCCTTTTTCACGGGCCAGCGCCATCAAGGGTTCCATGTCGGCGGTCTGGCCGAAGAGGTGTACCGGCACGATGGCCTTGGTGCGCGGGGTGATCTTCCGTGCCACATCGGCCGGATCCATGTTGAACGTGCCGGGCAGCACTTCTGCGAACACGGGCTTGAGGCCGAGCAGGGCGACCACTTCCACCGTGGCCACGAAGGTGAATGAGGGTGTGATCACCTCATCGCCGGGCTGCAGATCAAGCGCCATCATGGCGATCTGGAGGGCGTCCGTTCCGTTCGCGCAGCCGATGGCATGCTTCACGCCCAAGTAGGCCGCCAGTTCCTGTTCGAAGGATCTCACTTCCGGGCCGTTGATGAAGGCGGCGCTGTTGAGCACACCTTGGATGGCCTGGTCCACTTCCGACTTGATCTTGGCATACTGGCCGACCAGGTCGACCATCTGGATGGGTTTCATTGGGGATCGGGCTACACCGATAGACTGTTCGTCAGCCTGTTGGGAAGCGGTGCGAAGATAGCCACGGCCATCGCCGTCCGCACGCTCCTCACCGCTTCCCGGTGAGGATGTTACGAACCCTTCGGCAGGGCTACCTTTGACCTTCCATGTTGCGAATTCCATCCTGGCTCTTCGCGCTGCCGATCATGGCCGCGGCGCCTTCCTACGCACAAACCAGCGCGCGGGATACAAGCACCCACCGAATGGTGCTCATCACCGCCAGCTATGCACACCAATTGCCAGGTGGCGATCTGGCCGATCGGTTCGGACACAACAGTAACGTCGGCTTGAGCATCATCCGACGCACGCGGGCCGATGTGCTGCTCGGCGTGAAGGGCAGCTTCCTGTTCGGCAACAAGGTGACCGAGCCCGGTATCATCGCCAATGTGATCAACAGCGCCGGTCAGGTGGTGGACCAGGATGGCGCCATGGCCGATGTGTTCCTGTTCCAACGTGGCTGGTACACCTTCCTCACCGCTGGGCGCATGTTCCCTACCGCAAAAAGCAGCGGCCGCAGTGGTATCACCACCGAATTGGGCTTGGGATACCTCAGGCACAAAGTGCGGGTACAGACCCAGAAGAACGTGGTGCCTCAGCTCGAGGATGACTATTTACGCGGCTATGATCGCCTCACCGCCGGTCCTGCGGCCTTGCTGCAAGTTGGCTATCAATACCTGAGCCCCAAACGGCGCGCCAACTTCCAC
>JALOLX010000004.1 GCA_025455765.1 Flavobacteriales bacterium
GAGGTCCTTCAATCCCTGTTGGGCCACCGCTGAAGAAGCGAGCCACTGCTCCAACTTGACGCGTTGTTCGTCCCAGCTGCCCTTCAGCTCGAACAGCGGTGCAATGCCCTTGATCGCGGACTCGCTCACGCCCTTCTCCCGCATCTCCTCCTCCACCTTCTCACGACCGATCTTGTCCAGCTTGTCGATGGCGGTGACGATGTCCACCACTTTCTCCGGTTGGCCGCTCACTTCGGCGATGCCGCTGAGCACCTTTCGGTCATTGATCTTCACCACCACCTTCAGCCCGAGCTGGGTGAAGACGTCATCGAACAGCTGGACCAGCTCCACCTCGCTCAACAGGCTCGTGCTTCCGATCACGTCCGCATCGCACTGGTAGAATTCGCGGTAACGTCCCTTCTGCGGACGGTCGGCACGCCACACGGGTTGGATCTGGTAGCGCTTGAAGGGGAAGACCAGGTCGTTCTGGTGCTGCACCACGTAGCGGGCGAAGGGCACGGTGAGGTCGTAACGGAGCGCCTCATCCGCGAAGCCCTTGCTGCGGTCCTCCAGGGCGCGCTCCAGTTCAGCACCGCGCTTCAGCACCTTGAAGATCAGCCTGTCGCCCTCCTCGCCGTACTTCCCCGTGAGCGTCTCCAGATGCTCCATCGCGGGCGTCTCCAGCGGCAGGTAGCCGTACTTCTGGAAGACCTGTTCGATGGTATTGAAGATGTACTTGCGGCGCAGCATCTCCTGCGGACCGAAGTCGCGGGTGCCTTTGGGAATGGAGGGCTTGGTGGCCATGGGGCCGCGAAGGTACCACCCCCGCAAAACAGTGGACCGCCCAGGCTGAGCCCTAGGGCGGTCCACCGTGCTGGGTGGCCGTCATGATCAATGCACGGCCCACCGGTTATTGCTCATCGCTTGCGGCGTTCGATGGTGGCGAACAGGACAAGCTCTGCGACGCCGTTCGTATAGGCCTGCCGCTGCACCTGGGTGATGGCGAGGTCGTAGCTAAGCTGGCCTCCGAAGGCTCCCCAGCGCAGGGTACTGGTGAAGCTGGCCACGCCATCACTGGAAGCCTGTGCCCCGATACCGGCCGCCCACTCGGCATCACCCGTACGGAAGCCGCGCTGCCCTCCTACACCGAAGAGGTAGGTGGCACCACCACTTACCACCGCACGCCCCCCTTGCAGCGACATCAGCACCAGGGGCTCCCACCCGGCAGGCCCATCGCCCAAATGGCCTGAAAGGAAAGCCGTGTACCTGCGCGCCAACCGAACGTCCGCTTCGCGGTCCAACGAGAACCGGGGTGCGTTGAGGTGATGGACGGCCATACCGGCCTGCATCTGCCGGTGCCCCGCAGACCGCCCTTGACCCACCGGACGGTACTGCAGATGCAGGCCCATCCCCACCTCGGGTGCGAGGATGGGTCGTTGACCGAACTGTTCACCCGAAGGGATGGAGGCATCGTACGCCAGGCCGTTGTATTGACTGGCCCAAGCACCGTCGGCCGCGTCCACCCAATGGTTCATGGCGCCCGCATGGAAGCCTGCCGCCAACTGGGTTCCGGAAGCCACTTTGAGGCGATAGGCCACAGCGAGTAAGGCCGATGTAGTGCGCATCCGGGGTGCGCCCGCCCGTTCATCGGTCACTACCATGCCCCAGGCCAGGTGGTCCTTGAAGGTCGCGGTGGGGCGCTCCGGATCGCCCAACGGTGCATGCATGCTGAGGGCCGATGCCTGGTAGCGGACCAGGGCTTTGTTGATACGATGCCGATGCCCTGCAGCCACCTGCATGCCCGCCTCACTGCCGGCGCGGGCCGGGTTGAGCAGGGTGCCCATCAGGTGCGGCTGCGTAAACCGCGGCATCTGTGCCTGCAGCGTGGCTGCGAAGCACACCAAGGGAAGTAGGCGGCACCTCATCGCATCAGGGTGATCTGGTGATCGAAGACATCCACAGCGCCATCGGCCCGAACGGCTTGCACCAACACGTGGTAGGGACCGCCCTGTGCCGGGCTACCGTGATCGGTGCCATCCCACAGAGGCCGCATGCCTTCCGCACCGAACACCTCCTGCCCCAACAATGAGGTGATCACCATGCGAATGGCTGTGTATTCGCCCCCCAGTGGCTGGAACACATCGTTCAGTCCATCGCCGTTCGGCGAGAAGTGCGATGGGAGAAAGAACGCCGGTACGGGCGGGAGCTCCACGGTGATCGCCACACTATCGCTACTGATGCAGCCGAGCGTGCTGGTGATCTGCACACGGTAGGTCACATCAGTTGTGGGCATCGCGAAGGTGGCCAGACAGGTGTCGCAAGCCAGTCCTGCCACGGTGTTCCACGCGATGGTGGCACCAGGCTGCTCAGGGATCATGCTGACCTCCAACCGAGTGCTGTCGCCCAGCAGGATGGTGGTGGGGTCAGCCCACAGCGTGGCCACGAAGGTCCCCGTATCGCCCACGGTGGCCGTGACCTGATACGTGCAACCAGCGGGATGTACGTAGGTGGCCGTGTACATACCCGCAGGCAGATCGGTGATGAACGCGCTATCGCCGGGCACTTCGCCCCAGGAGAAGGCGTGGGGGCCAGCGGCCGCCAAGAGCAGTACTTCCACCGAGCCGTTGGCCGCACCACAGGTTGCAGTGTGTACCAACACGGTGTCCAACGGATGCATCGGCTCCACCAGCACGAGGCTGTCCGTTCGCTGGCAGCCGAGCGTATCGGTGATCACCACCGCGTAGGTGCCTGCCATCAGTCCGCTGAGGCTCGCGGTGGTATCGCCAGAAGCAGGCCACAAGAAGGTGATGCCAGGTGCGGGAAGGGTGTCGGAGGCCAACGCGATGGAACCCTGGGCCCCACCATGGCAGGCCACATCGGTGGTGTTCCAGGCCACGTTCGGTACCGCATGCACCATCACCGATACCGTATCGTGGTCCAGGCAGCCGAACTGACTGGAGGCGGTGAGCACGTAGGCGGCCTGGCCTTGAAGCTGATCAGAAGGAGCGTTGACGCTGGCACCTGTGAGCGCGAGGTCGGCCGGGCCTGTCCAGGTCTGGATCACCCCACCGGTTCCGTTCAGGGGTATGCTATCACTTTGGCAGACATGGTCCGGCGCGGTGGCGATGGCCTCCGGGTAAGTATCCACCACGATGTTCACCTTGGTGCAGGGGCCGGTCACATCCACCCCTTCCGAGCGCACATAGATGGTCATGTTCTGGGTGGGCATGAAGGTGACGCACTCGCCGATCTCCATGAAATTCACAGGGTCGCCGCATACACTGTGGTACCACATCCAATAGTGCCCGTTGCAGAGGTAGCCACCGCTGGTGCAGAGGGTGATGCTGTCGCCGAGGCATACGGCCAGGAAGGGCTCTGGCTGGGGCTCCCAAGGTCCGCCGCCACCATTCCCGTTCCACCAGGCCGACCCACCGCCGCTACAAGGTCCGTTGGGACCATCCGGGGAGATCCCGTAGCAGGGCGTGGAGCGATCCGTCTCGAACACGCTCACGAACACATCCTCTTCACCCCCGAGGGTCAACTGGAAGCCTTCCGTTGCGATGCCTTCCATGGATGTGGTGGCACCGACCACGGACAGGATGCTGAGACCGTACATGGCCATGTCGGCGACGTCTTCGTCGGCGATCCCCCCGTAATAGCGTTGCACCGCCAATGTGTCCGTTCCCTTCATCATGGTCACGAACACATCCGTACCCATGGGTATGGTATCCATCGGCTCTGCCAGCGTATCCACCACGGATCGCACGCTACTGCCGGCCACGAACGTCCAACCCTCCGCATCGTGGAACAGGCTCACGGCATGGTCATCGCCCGGTCCGCCCAGATAGGTGGCCCCCAACACCTGCTGATCTCGATAATGGACCAGCAATGCATCGATCCCGCCCAGCGTGTCAGGATGTACGGCATTGATGGCAAGACCGGTTGAACGGGTGTGGCCGCACATCGCCATGCTGCTGTCCGCGACCGTCACATCGGTGAACGCATCATCCGCAGCACCGCCGAACAGATGGGCGTGCAGCACTGCAAAAGCCGTGTCCAGCACGAGGTACAAGGCATCTACACCACCGCGCGCCGTATCCACCGTGAACGTGAGGCCACCGGTAGTGCTGCCCACAGCATGGAGCGTGCTGTCATTGGCCACCAACAATGCGGCCAGCTCGTCCTCGCCGGGTCCGCCCACGAAGGTGCTGCGCTCCAATAGCCCCTGCGCATCGAAGCAGGCTACAAAGCCATCCCGGCCACCGGCACGGGGCACCGCAGGCGCCACACCCAGCGTATCGAACAGGTCGGCGCCCTCGCTCCACCCACAGGCACAGGTGCGCCCGTCTGGGAAGGCGAACACATCAGTGACCATCTCCTCGGCCATGCCTCCGATGTAGGTGCTCCACGCGCGGAGACCGGTGCTGTCGAACAGGGCCAGGAAGGCATCGCGACCACCCGCTAACTCCAGCTGTGCTGCGCTATCCGTGGCCATGCCGGTGGTCGAGGTGGTCCACCCACCCAGGCGGACCCTGAACTGCTCATCCACTGTGATGGCGTGGATCTCTTCCTCTCCTTCGCCACCGTAGTAGGTGGTCCAAATGCGCGAGCCTTGCGGTGCAATGCGCGATACGAACGCATCGGTGGCACCACCAGCGTGGACCGATTGCCCGGCACCGGTAGTGACGAACGTGGGGGCCCCGGCAGTGCGACCGGCCACATAGCTGAACCCATGCTTATCCATGGCCACGGCGAGCGCCGCATCAGCGAGTTCGCCACCGTGATAGGTGCCCCAGCGCAGCCGTACAGTGGGATCCACCACCAGGCGTCCACCGCGCCCCGGTTCGATGCCCTTCACCACCCGAAGTCCAAGCACGGCTTCTCCATCAGACTCCTCAATGACCTCATAGATCACTTCCACCGGTGCTCGCTCCGCCCCCACCCAACTGGCCGGTATGTGTTCGATAAGCTCATCATCACCCATACGCAGCACCAGTTCGTTCCCACGGACCGTGATGGCATCATACCCTGTATAGCGGATGCGCACCTGTTCCAGCTGGCGGGGATGCGTAGCGACGATGTCGTACTTCAGCATCCGGTCAACGATGCGCAGGTCCAGTGTCACACCTGGATACAGCTCTTGGAGCTGAACTTGATCATGATGTCGAACATCAACGACATCGCTTCCACGGCCCACGAAATGGAAGCGGTCCGCATGAGTGCCGGCCACTTGTACCCGGGGCATGGCCGACGCACCCTCGAACCGCATTTCCACGTGATCGTAGCTGAAGTGGCCAGCAATACCGGCTATGGGCCGATATCGATCATAGCGCAAGGCATGGTCCATCACCTGTACGTTCAGCCCTTCTCCGGTAGGCCATAGGAAGCGTACTTGCGGTGTGGGATCACCGCATTGATCGCGCAACTGGCCACGATTTTCCACGAAGCCAGTGAACGGACCCGCGCTCGCAGCAGTAGATGCTGCGAGCATGATAAGTGTGAGTGTCGATCGGATGTTCATGGCATTCGTTTTTTGTTGCAACAAGTTTGACCATTGTTGAACAAGTTCGAACAACAGAATATCCGATCAATATCCAGCCCTAACGCTTTTTATAAAGGGAGCACACGATCGTCTGATCGATCATTCGTTACAGAACAGAATACCCTGTTCAGCGCATGACCATCATGAAGAGAACGAGCAACGGTAGATAGCAAAAGGGAACGGCGACCACTTCTTTCCACCCCACAAAAAACAGTGGGACCGCCCAGGCTGAGCCCTAGGGCGGTCCACCGTTCCAGAACGTATCCGCCTTGCGGCGGACCTTCGCTCACCACAAGGATACAGGACAAAGCAACCACCTGTGTACCACATTACGTCGGTTCTATACACGTCCAAAAGCGTAGCCGGGCCGGGTGAACTACCTTGCGGAACGGTTGTTGCTCAGCTTCTCAGATGCCTTCACTACTTGCCTCCCTCGCCCTCCTGCTCGCCTTGCTACCACAGGCCTTGCTGGCCCAACACCTCACCTTCAGCGAATGGCAGATGGAGGCGCACCGCGATGGACGATTGAACCCGGCCTTCAAGGGACACCGCCTGACGCCCGAGCAGAAAGCGAGCAACAACGAGTTGGTGAAGCAGGTGCTCGCCACGGGTGCCGACCGTCGTTCGGCCTCTGACCATCTGGTGGACCTGGGCCGCCAGCACCTCGCGGAAGGCGATCTGCGCAAGGCCATGTACCGCTTCAACCACGGCTGGCTGGTGGACAGCACCAATGCGCGGGTGTACCACGGATTCGGGCTCTTCTTTTCCGCACTGGACCGCAGCACCGAGGCAGGCACCCAGTTCGCGCTCGGCCTTGACCGCGACAGCAGCAACGTGGACCTGCTGCGCGATATGTCAGCCACCCTGTTGGCCGAACAGCTGAAGTTGCGCGAAGAGAAGCCTGAACGTGCGGACACCATGGTAAAGGCCGCGCTACACCTGCTCCTGCGCGCCGAACAGCAGGCACCGAACGACACCACCGTGCTGCTGCGGATCGCATCGTGCCACGTGCTGTTAAAGCAGTGCGCGGACGCTCGTGCCTGGACCGAGCGGTACGAAAAAGCGGGCGGAAGCGGCGAACCACGGGCAGTGCTCCGGGAGAGCCTGCGGCAGACCTGCCCCACCCTCACCACCCGCTAAGCCCCCACTACGCCGGAACTTCCGACCTTTGCGGCCGAGTTACGCATATGAAGAAGATCCTTGAAAGCCGCCGGGCCCTTGGCGCCACTGCGAAAAGCGACCTCGCCGAGCTGTCGCGGCTGTACAAAACGCTCATGAAGCAGCACCACCCGGACCGCTTCACGGATGAGACCGAGCGGACACAGGCCGAGGAGACCAGCAAGCACTTGATCGAAGCGTATCACTTCCTGGTCAGCATCAACGACGAGACACACGCGAAGAATACTGAAGAATACGAGCGTACCACGAACACGGCCCCCATTACGGACTGGCAGTACAAGGCGCAGGTGCTCACCGTGAACTTCGGGGATGGCACGGTTTATGAATACTTTGGCGTACCGGCCAACGTGTACAACAAGTTCCTCAACACCAACGGCAACCCGCGTTTTGCGCGGCGCCATATCTTTCTGTCCTTCACCCGCCGCAGGGTAAGCGGCCCTAAAGTCGAAGCATGATCCGCCCGGTGCTCCTCTCCATCCTCGCATTACCATTTGCAGGTCAGCTAAGCGCACAACAGGAACTCGTTCCCAATGGTGGCTTCGAGGACGTGAACAAGAAAGTGGTCACCTACGATCAGTTCGCCCACGTGACGGACTGGTCCAACGCTACGCTGGCCCAAAGCGAGGTGTTCGATAAGAGCGCTTCGGCCAAGACCGTCGGCATTCCAGCGAACGACTACGGTACCATGGAGCCCAAAGACGGCGAGCGCTATGCCGGATTCATGGCGTGGAAGGCCGATGTGCGGAAGAACTTCGACGCCATGGATGCCAACGATGCCTTCGTGCCGGGTTGGAACAGCTTGAGCGACTACCTGAAGTGTACGCTCAACGCTCCGCTGAAGGAAGGAAAGAGCTATGAGCTGGTGATGTACATCGCATTGGCCGGCAACAGCGACCGCACCATCAATGGGATCGGCGCCTATTTCAGCACCGTGGACATCCAAGAGCCACACCTGCGTATGCTGCAGGAGATCCCGCAGGTGTTCATGGAAAAGCCCATTGAAGAGAAGGGCAAGTGGATCGAAGTGCGCGAACGCTTCAAGGCCGACGAGAAGTCCCTCTACCTCATCATCGGCACCTTCCCCTACGGCGGTCTGGAAGGCAAGCAAGTGGTGGAAGGCGCGGATAATCGCTACGCATACTATTACATCGATGGTGTTTCGCTGAAGGAAGTAGTGGAGGAAGCCGAGTAAAGCGCTCTTTGCATCAGCTTGGGCAGTGGAACATCCAAAGCACTGGTAGCGCCGCACATCTGAAGTACACGTACATTGGTGGGCCTTCTGCTCACCATGCGTACACCCCTCTTTTTCTTTCTGGCTTTTGGCGCTCATCTGGCTTCCGGCCAAACGCCCTGTGTCAACGGCTTTGCAGGCCCCTACCCGTGCCAGAACGTGGACCTGTTGTCCACCATGTCCGTCACACAGCTGGGCACGGTGACCAACGTCGCCGACCTGTGGGGCTGGACCGACCCGCTCACGGGGAAGGAATACGCCATCGTCGGTGGAAGGAGCGGCACCTCCTTCGTGGACCTCAGCACACCCACCGCACCCGTGCTGGTCGGCTTCCTTCCCACGCACAATGGGGTCAGCTCCTTGTGGCGCGATGTGGATACCCACGGCAACTGGTGCTTTGTAGGCAGTGAAGCAGCGGGACATGGGTTGCAGGTGTTCGACCTCACCCGGCTACGCAATGTCACCAACCCACCGGCCACCTTCACGGAGGATGCCCATTTCGGAGGCTTCGGCAACAGCCACACCATCTTCGCCGACAAGACAGAGCCTTACGTGTATGCCGTTGGCGCGAACGTGTTCAGCGGCGGGTTGATCGCCGTGAACGTCAGCAACCCCTTGGCGCCGGTGTTGGCGGGCACCTTCACCAGCGAAGGCTACATCCACGAGAACGCCGTGTTCCTCTACAACGGACCGGATACGGAGCACGTGGGCAAGCGCATCAGCTTCAACTTCCACATCAACAGCAACGACCGGGTCACCATCACCGACGTCAGCGACAAGTCCGACATCACCCTCATCGGCACCACCCCCATCTACCAAGTGCGCAGCCTGTGCCACCAAGGTTGGCTCACGGAAGACCATCGCTTCCTGCTGATGAACGACGAAGGCGATGAACAACTGGGGAACTACAACACCCGCACGCACATCTTCAACGTCGAGAACCTCGAAGCCCCCGTCTACATCGGCTGGCACAGCGGCCCCAACGCGAGCTATGACCACAACAACTACGTTCACCAAGGGCTGTTGTGGCAGGCCAACTACACCAGCGGCATGCAGGTGCTCGACCTTGCCAACGTGGCCAGTGGCACCCTTACCCAAGTGGCCTCCTTCGACAACTACCCGGTGAACAACGGCCGCAGCTACAATGGCGCGTGGGGCAACTATCCCTATTTCGCCAGTGGCATCGTCATCGTCAGCAGCTATGGTGAAGGGCTCTTCGTACTGCGGCCCAAGCTCTCGCTGAACCTGCGGGTAATGCTGGACGGACCGTACGTTGCGGGCGAGGACCGCATGCACGACTCCCTGCGGGTGCGTGGCCTCCTTCCGCTCACCGAACCCTACACCGCGCTGGGCTACAGCCATGTTGGCGGCGGCGGCGGCGAGACCATCGCTCCGGCAGTGCTCGCGGCCACGGGGCCCAATGCCATCGTGGATTGGGTGGTGGTGGAGCTGCGCGACGCTGCGGACCCGAGCGTGATCCTGGCCACGCGCTGTGCGTTGGTGCAGCGCGATGGGGACGTGGTGCGCACCGATGGCACCTCGGCCGTGCAGTTCGATGTGGCGGTGAAGGACTACCACGTGGCGGTGCGCCACCGCAACCACCTGGGTGTGATGACCGCCGCCCCCGTGCGGGTGAGCGTGGCTCCGCGCAGCTACGACCTCAGCAACGGCAGCGTGGCCTTGTTCGGCACCGAGCCCACCAAGACCGTGGGCAGCAGGCAGGTGCTGTGGGGGGGCAACACCTTGAGCGACGAGGTGCTGCGCTACACCGGTAGCGGCAACGACCGGGACCCCATCCTGGTGCGTGTGGGGGGAGCTGTACCCACCTCCACGGCCACGGGCTACCTGCCCGAGGATGTGGGCATGGACGGCACCGTGCGATACGTAGGTGCGCAGAACGACAGGGACCCGATCCTGTTCAATGTGGGCGGAACGGTGCCTACGAATACGCGCGCGGAGCAGTTGCCGTAGTGGTGCAGAGGGGCGAAGTGATGCTCCCTTGACCATCTTCCGGAGACCGGTAGAGGCCGCCGCTGCATAGTGGCTTTGCGCAAGACTGCCTGCGGACGAGGTGTACACAGCCCGGGTATTGGCTGTTTGCAGGCGGATCCAGCTTCCGACATCATCCAGCGGGACTACTGCACACTTCGCGATGGAGCGCGCCAACAACGATCACACCCTCCGATACCCCTTCTCCACCTTCTTGGCCCGCACCTTCTCCATTTCGCGCCGGGCCGTAGGCTCGTCGGGGAACTGCTTGGTCAGCGATTGCCCAGCCGTGCCGATGCGGCCATAGCGCACCGTGTAGGTGGGGCCATCGAGCTTCACTTCCCAGAACTTGCTGCTGCCATCCTCCATGCACTCGAAACGCTCGAATGCTCCGCCACCGGACGCCTGAACTGGCTCGGCCCAAGGTCTCTCCTCCGGTTCGGTAGGAGCGTCAACAATGACGGGTACTTGCGGTAGCAAAGGCTCACGCACCACCAAAGGCTCCACGACCACCTCGGGCGCCACCTCCTCCTCACCGCGCAGTGCCCGGGCCAAGCGCTCCATCACCTGTTCGGGATCCTGGAACCAGTCCTTGGCCAGTATGCTGATGACATTCCAGCCGAAGGCGCGCAGCAACTCGGGACGCTGGCAGTACTGCTCCAGCACGTCATTGTTGCGGTAATGTACATCGGAGTCGATGAGGATGCCCAGGCGATAGCCCTTGCCGTCGCTGGCACGCACGGCCAGGTCACAGCGGAAGTAGGAACTGCCCACCTGCCGATCCACAGCATGGCCAGCAGCAACAAGGCGTTCCGCGATCTGTGTGGCCATGGCCGCAACACGCTCGCTGCGGTGGAGTGCGTTGGTCAGCGAAAGGCCATCGAGCACCGTGGCCGCTGCGTCCTGCTCACCGGCGGAAAGGCGCTCGGCGTATTGCAGGAAACGACGCAGGTAGTTGGCGCCTTCGTTGTGCTCGTTCTTGATGTCCGTGGCGGTGATACTGCTGATGACGGCCATGTGGCGTTTGGACCGCGAGAAGATCACGTTCAGCCGCTTCTCCCCTCCCCTGCGGTTGATCGGCCCGAAGTTCATGAGCATGCGGCCGTTGGCATTGGGCGCATAACACACGCTCATGATGATCACGTCGCGTTCATCACCCTGCACGTTCTCCAGGTTCTTGATGAAGAGCCCCACGAACTGATCGTCCTCCACCCGCTGGTATTCCTCCTCCAAGCGCGCCTCGAAAGCCTTGTCCGCTGTGGCCAGTTCCTGTAAGGCTTCCTCAATGGCCGCTTGTTGTTCGATGGAGAAGGCCACCACGCCGATGCTCCTCCCCTTACCTATCAGCTCCTTGATGAGCAAGGCGATGTACTTCGCCTCCTGCGCGTTGCGGCGCTCGTGGTACACACCGTTCTTCAGGTAGTGGAAACTGATCGGACGATCGCCCAGTGCGTTTGCGTGGTTTGGCGCCTCGGCCGCATCCTCCACCACGATGGCCGCATGGTCAGCGTGGGGCAGCTGTTGATCGGGGATGGTGAGCAAGCCACGACCATAGAAGGCCGCATTGCTGAAGCTGATGAGGCTCTCGTGCCGGCTGCGGTAGTGCCAGCCCAGCATCACACCGGGCAACTTGCGCACGCCCTGGCTCAGGAGGCTGTCGGCATCGAGGGAGATGCCGATGCGTTCCTCGGTGGCCTCCTCATCTTCGTCCACATCACCTGTGGTGGTATTGAAGAAGTTTGTGGGCGGCATTTGCATCTCATCACCCACGATGATGGTCTGCGCGGTGCGGAACAGGGCCGGCACGCCTTCCTCCAAGGTGATCTGGCTGGCTTCGTCGTAGATCACCACATCGAAGAGCTGAGTGTCGATGGGCAGGATGTCCGACACGCTCTGCGGGCTCATCAACCACACGGGTTTCAGGCCCATCACCACCGGACCACTCTCCTTGCCGATCAGCTCACGGATGCTCTTGTAGCGCATCGATTTGCCGAACTCGTTCTCCAGGATCCGGCGCCCCACGGTCCATTCCTTCTTGGTGGCACGATCCTCAGGACCCATGCCGGTGACGCTCATTTCGGAGATCTTCACATGCCGGCTGAAATGCGCACGCACCGAGGCGCGTATATGGTCCACGTTCACATCGAGGTAGCGTTTCTCCAATGCGTTCAGCTGCTTCACGCTGTGCAGGATGGAAAGGCCATCGACCTTGTCGAAGAGCCTGTCGTTGCGGTAGACCTCCTGCAAGGACTTGTAGCCTGTGAGGTAGGCCATGGCATCCGCTCCGATGCGCTGGTGGGTGAGGAAGTTGCGTATCCGCGGCTCCAGCGCGGCGATCTCGCGCAGGTAGGGAAGCAGACCTGTGAAGCCGTTCAGGGAGGCTTTCACCGCTTCCATCCAAGGCTCCAGCTTGGCCAGCGGCAACTCATCGCAGTAGGCGTTCAGGGGACGGACCTGTTCCACGAAACGATCCAGGTCGCTGCCCAGTGCTGCCAGCTCGAGGATCTCCCCGGCCTCCATGGAAAGCAGGGTACTCCACTTGGCATCCCCTTTCCGGTCGCGTAGTAAGCGGACAAGTTCGCGGCTCAACGCATTGTCCTCGAAGCCGTAGCGCTCCTGAATGGCGCGCTGCAACTCCACAAGTTTCTCCTGCGCATCGTGGTCGGCACAGAGGTCCTCCAGCAAACGCGCTACTTCCGGCCTTACCTGGTGTTTGCTCAGGTCGTAGCTCGACTGCACAAGTGCTTTGATCCTGCGGTACGTACCGTTCAGGAACTTGAAGAAGCCCTTGTTCACGCGTTCCCATTGCTCTCGAGCCGCGTGTGCATCCACCGCATTGGGCTTCTGTTTCCAATGCGCAGTGGCTTCCTCTGCTTTGGTGGCGCTGCGCTTCTGCATGTCGATGGCTTCCACATCGGCATCGAACCGTCTGGCTTCCTCGCTACCGCTCTCGAAGATCCCGATTCGACCACGGGATGCGATGGGCTCCAGTTTCCGCGCACCGCCCACAAGCATCATCAACTCCCCCAGCGTATCGCTCATGCCCGCTGGGATCGTAATGGCATCCAGTGCTTCGTTGATCCGCTCCCACACCGGTGACGCCTTCTCCCACTGTTCAGCGATGCGCCCCACGGGCTGATCGCTGTTCAGGAGATCGGCTTGTGCCCCGATCAGCGGGTGTTCGGCGGGGATAGGTGAAAGGCCCAAGTCCTTCAGCGCTGCGGCCAACTCGCGTACCAAGCGATCCACGGCCAACCACGCAGCATGATCGGGGATGCGCTCCAAGCTGATCACGTCCAGCGTATGCAGGCTGTCGTCGCGGTCGGCGATGAGGCGATCCAGCAGTTCGTGCAGGGGGATCCCGGTGCTCTCCTGAGCGTCGCGCATGCGCTGGTGAAAGTGCTCGATGCGGCCCAACTCCTCCTCCATGCGACCGATCACCCATGCGCGCTCGCGGGCAATGGAAGCCTCGTCCAGCGTGCTTTTCAGGAAGGTCCCATAGGTCTGCTTGAGGTCTTGGATAAAGGCCTTCTTGTCGGCCTGCGAATCGTGCACGCGGCAGCATACCTCATCCAACTCTCGTTGTTTCAAGCGGTGGAACACGACATCCAGCGCGGCCCGTTTCTCGCACACGAAGAGCACCTTCTTCCCGGCACCCACATAGTAGGCGATGAGGTTGGTGATGGTCTGTGATTTGCCCGTACCAGGCGGCCCTTGGATGATGTAGCTGCCTCCCCTTGCGGCCTGCTCGATGGCACGTGTCTGGGTGGGATCGGCCTGGATGATGGGGAAGCGATCGGCAAGCGGGGCACGCGTGGCAACGCCTTCGTCCACCGGCCTGGGCTGATCGCTGAAGAGCAGGCTGAAGACATCATCCTTGGCATTGGCCTCGATGATGTGGTCGTAGTCGCGCACCAGGGACATGCGCCGCGCATTGAAGTTGCCGAGGGTCACGTTGCACAGGTCCACCTCCCAGTGGTAGGGGTTGGCATCGCCCTCTTCCACCGTGTTGTAGAAGCTGCGGCCGGTGCTGCCTTTGGCATGGTCCACACCGGGGCGGATATCCTCATTGATGATGTACTCGAAGGTGCTGGTGGCCGGGCGCACCTTGCGCTGGTAGAGCTGCAGGCCGAGCGGTGCGAAACCTTCGCTGCCATATGTGTAGTTGAAGCTGCGCGGATCGAAACCACTGGCATGGCGGCGTGTGCGGCGCAAACTGCGGGTGAAGGCCTGGCGCGCCGCTGCGTGCACCAGTTCGATACGCGGCTTGTCCACCAGATCGAGTTCGATCTCCGAGCCGCAGTTCTGCGCCTGTTGGCGGATGCTACTGACCAGGTCCTCCACACTGGACGCTTCCAGATCGATGGTATCCGGCAACTCGATGCCGTACAGCTCCCGGAAATAGTGAACGAGCACGGGATTCACTTCGGCCTCGGCTTCGCTGCACTCCACCACGTACTGGTCCTTCACGCCCTTGCGCTTCACCAGTTCCACCGGCAACAACAGCAGTGGCGAACTGATCTTCTCGTTGCCATAGTCCTTGAAGTTGGTCCAGCGCAGGAAGGCGACCACCAGGCGGAGCGGGTTCATGCCGTATTCGTTGACGGCCTTACGTGCTTCGCTGCGCACCTTGTCCAAACGCGGCACCAAGGTGGGGCGTTCCTTCAGGTCGAGGTAGCCGGTGAGCACCAATCGCTTCTTGCCGATCAACTTGTCCGCGATGGACTTGTTCCATGTGATCAGCGAAGCGGGGTCGATGTTCTTATGGTCCAGCAGCGGTGGTACACTGGCCACGGTGAGGTTCACGAAGCCTTCGGTATCGCGGTAATACAGCAGCCTGTTACGTCGGCTTAGATCGAAGAGGCGTGCCTTCAGTTTGGCGAGGATCCAGTTGTCGCGCGAGCTAAGGTCCTGTTGCCGGAACCCTGTGGTGCGCGTGAGGTCCACGTAGTTGTCCGGATCGTATTGCCGGAAGTTCTTCAGCTTGGCGATCACCTCGTCCAAGCTGCGCGGGCGGTCTTCTCGGTACAGCTGGGTACACTCGCGGATCACGCTCACCAGCGTGGGGTGGGCGTGGTCGTTCAGCGCGAAGAGGTTGTCGCGGTGCTCCACGAAGGACTCCAGGTCTTCCGGCTCGTGGAGGTCGAGCCCGAAGGTGAGGCTGGCCAGGATGAGGCCGCAGAGGTGGATGTCGGTGAGGGGGTCGTGGTGGCCGATCTCCAGTTCCCACGATGTATAACCGTAAACATACTTCGGGCTGGCGAGGGTCTCCCCTTCCTGGCGGATGAGCGCGTTGCGGTAGAGGCGCGTGTCGTCCTCAACCTCGGTCACTTCCCGTGTTACCACTACCGGACCTTCCTGCTTGGGCTTCGCGAAGAGGTGTGCTGTGTTGGTGATCGGACCACTGGTAAGACCCAGATCCAGGTAGAGCCTGCCTTCTTCCACACGAACGGCATCGGCGTTCCGAAGGCGGGCCACGCGCCCTTCCATGTGTACGCCGTGCAAGGCCTCCAACAAGGGCATCGCCACCGCGATCACATCATCGGTATGCAGGCCACCCTGCTCGTTGCAGTAGCGCAGGAAAGCGCGGAAGTCCATGGGTTCGTTCATTATTCAATCCGCTTGCAGGCTTTCCTCTCCTACGTCCTTCATGTTCGAAAGACCTTCCATTGCGCGATCCTTCATCTGCTTCAGCTCACGAGCGCCCAGTTTCAGTTCCTTCCGAAGGATGGCATCGAACTCGGTGCTCAGCACGAGCAGCTCAGCCAACTCCAGCATTTGGCCCAAGGGCACGTCCTCCTGCTCCTTGTCGCAACGGGCCACATCGAGCAGCACGTAGCACAGATAATTGCGCGTGTCCTTGGAGGCGTTCTTTACCTGCTCGCGGAGCGTATCGGAGACGAACACATCAGGACTGCGCTTCAATTCCGCGAAGTAGGAGCGGCACAACGCAGCCACGGCGGTGCTGAAGATCCAACCCGGCTTGATGGCCAGTTGCAACACATCATGGGTGAGCGCCTGAAGTTCCTTCTGCCGGAAGAGGTCCAGATTATTGATGTCCAATGGGCCGCGCACCATGCGTTCGATGCGGTCGCTGCTGCCCTGCGCATCCGTGTGCCAGTAGTGCAGCGACAAGCAGCGCAGATAGTTCTCAGGGTGCGTAGTGGCCTCGCTCCCATCGTTGGCGGCACTTACCACCTCTTCGGCCTGCTGCACGTAGCTGGCGGTGTTCACTTGTGCCAGTCCGGTGTGCAACTTGATCAGGCAACTCAGCACGGCCTCCACATCCTGTGCGACCAGCAGGGCACCCCGGTCGCAGAACAGCTCTTTATAAAGGCTGTACACACGCGCTGTCTCCACATGGACGTCCTCGCTGCGTTCATCATTGGCAATGGCGTACGCAACCCGGTTGGCGACTTCATGCTCGCCGTCATCCAGCGTGTTGAACAGGTAGTGCGCAAGCTCATGGCCCAGCAAGGCCAGCAGTTCCTTTTCGGTGAGCAGTTCCATCAGGCGGCCACTGAGCACGATGTGCGCCTCCTTGCCGATGATGGAAATGCCTGCATTCAGTTGGGTGGTGTTCTGCTCCTGGTACAGCGTGACCACCGCGTCGATATTGAGCGCCTTCACGGCCTGTGTGGCCAGCTCGTAGGCCTTGGTGTAAGTGGAGGGATCGAGCCGGTAGGTATTCTTGAGGAGCGCGGTGCGGTGGGCCTTGGACTGCTCCTCCATCACCTGCTGCTCGCTGAACCACTTCCAAGTACGTTCGCGCTGCTTGAAGTGATCGCGCAGCTGGATGTGGAAGGGAAATGGGATGAGGACTGTGCCGATGGTTCGGGCTGATGCGGTTTCTTGCATGGCAGGACCCGAAATTAGGGATCGGATGTGAGATGCACGTTCACGTAGGGATTACGCGGCTCT
Organism: Flavobacteriales bacterium; assembly: GCA_025455765.1. GTDB lineage: Bacteria > Bacteroidota > Bacteroidia > Flavobacteriales_F > PHOS-HE28 > PHOS-HE28. The sequence continues at coordinate 16,842 of JALOLX010000004.1, forward strand.
CAACGGAGATATGACCTTCGGAACCGAGTTCCAAGTCACTGGCACCGACTCATTTGTCGTTGCTTCATTTCAAAGTACAACTTTAGAATGCTCGAACCGAAGCATCCCGTATGGAGATGCAGGCTCTTCACCGGGCTCCCGATTTTCTGATCGTCTGATCGACCGATCTTCTGATCAGCTCACCCCCGTACCAGCTTCTTGTACTTGAGGCGCTGGGGAATGATATCACCCACGCGCTTCTTGTAGTTCTCCTCGTATTCGCTGAAGCCGCCCTCGAACCAGTACACCTTGCTGTCGCCCTCGAAGGCCAGGATGTGGGTGCACACGCGGTCCATGAACCAGCGGTCGTGGCTGATGATCACGGCGCAGCCGCTGTAGTCCTGGATGGCCTCCTCCAGCGCGCGCAGCGTGTTCACGTCGAGGTCGTTCGTGGGTTCGTCCAGCAGCAGCACGTTGCTGCTCTGCTTCACCGTCATGGCCAGGTGCAGGCGGTTGCGCTCCCCGCCGGAGAGGATGCCCACCTTCTTGTTCTGGTCGGTGCCGCTGAAGTTGAAGCGCGACAGGTAGGCGCGTGAGTTCATCACCACGTTGCCGAAGGTGATGTTCTCCAGGCCGCCGGTGAGCACCTCGTAGACGGTCTTGTCGGCATGAAGGTCCTTATGGCTCTGGTCCACATAGGCCAGCTGCACGGTATCGCCGATGGTGATGTTGCCGCTGTCGGGCTTCTCCTGGCCCATGATCATACGGAAGAGCGTGGTCTTACCCGCACCGTTGGGGCCGATGATGCCCACGATACCGGCTGGTGGCAGCGCGAAGCTGAGCCCGTCGATCAGCAGGCGGTCGCCGTAGCCTTTGCTCACATCCTTGAACTCGATGACCTTATCACCGAGGCGCGGGCCGTTGGGGATGAAGATCTCCAGCTTGGCCTCCTTCTCCTTCACGCTCTCGCTCTGCATCTTCTCGTAGTTGGCGAGACGGGCCTTGCTCTTGGTGCGGCGGGCGCTGGCGTTGCTGCGCACCCACTCCAATTCCTGCTTCAGCACGCGTTGGCGCTTGCTTTCGCTCTTCTCCTCCTGGGCCAGGCGCGCGGTCTTCTGCTCCAACCAGTTGGTGTAATTGCCTTTGTAGGGGATGCCCTCGCCGCGGTCAAGTTCCAAGATCCATCCGGCCACGTTGTCGAGGAAGTAACGGTCGTGGGTGATGGCGATCACCGTGCCCTTGTAGTCGGCGAGGTGGTGCTCCAGCCAGGCCACGCTCTCGGCGTCCAGGTGGTTGGTCGGTTCGTCCAAGAGCAGGATGTCGGGCGCTTGCAGCAGCAGGCGGCACAGGGCCACCCGGCGACGCTCACCACCGGAGAGCACCTTGATCGGTTGATCGGGCTCGGGGCAGCGCAGGGCGTCCATCGCGATGTTCAGCTTCTGGTCGATGTTCCAGGCATCGGCCGCCTCGATCTTGTCCTGCAGCACCCCCTGACGCGCAATGAGCTTGTCCATCTTGTCAGGGTCGTTCAGGATCTCCTCGTCGGCGAACTTGTTGTTCACGTCCTCGTACTCCTTCAGCAGGTCCATGATGGGCTGCACGCCTTCGCGCACGATGTCGATCACGGTCTTGCTCTCGTCCAGCTCGGGCTCCTGTTCGAGGTGACCGATGCTGTATCCTGGGCTCAGGTGTACATCGCCTTCGAAGGTCTTCTCCTTCCCGGCGATGATGCGCATGAGGGTGGACTTACCACTGCCGTTGAGACCGAGGATGCCGATCTTGGCGCCGTAGTAGAACCCGAGGTAGATATCGTTGAGGATCTTCTTTCCGGAAGGGAGGGTCTTGCCCACCTTCACCATATTGAAGATTATCTGGCGGCCTTCTTCTGCCATGGGATACGGTCGGTGTTGAGCCTATAGAGGCGGTCGGACGGAGGATGAACGGTGCCCGCAGCGGGTACGGGGCCGCGAAGTTCGCACTCTGGCGGTGAAGTTGGAAGCCCCGGTCAACGGCTCACCTTCTCCATGGAGATGATACTGTCCACCACATAGTTGCTGTGGCCGCGCCAGGGCAGGGCGGCGAGGTACTCCTTGTAATGCAGGTTGAACTGGTTTCCGCTGTTCACCATCAGCTGCTGTGCGATGCGCTCATCCTGCACCGAGAAGATGAACTCGAAGCTCTCCAGCGTACCGTTCTGGCTGCGGATGCCGGTCTGGATCATCTTGCCCTCATAGGTCTTGAACACCACACCCTTGTGTACGAGGTAGTTCAGCTCACCGGCCTTCACCCCGGTGCCGAAGACCCAGAAATAGCGGAAGTAGACCACGGCGGTAAGGATCAGCACGAGGGTGAGGACGATCTTCCAGAGGTGTTGGCGCATGGCTACGGATGGATGCCCCGAAGGTAGGGCGTGGGGGACGAACGGAAGGTGATGCCGCTCATCCCGTTCGGAAGACCGTTCATCACTTCAAGGTACTTTGTCTTGCATAGTACCAACTGATACCCGTATGTTTGCATCGTCAAGTACTAGAAGCAACGCACATGAACGTCGAGAACACCAAGGCGCAGATGCGGAAGGGCGTGCTGGAGTACTGCATCCTGAGCATCCTGGCGCAGGGCGAGCTATATCCTTCGGACATCATCAGCAAGCTGAAGGAAGCGAAGCTGATCGTGGTGGAAGGGACGCTCTACCCCCTGCTGACCCGGTTGAAGGATGCGGGCCTGCTGACCTACCGCTGGGAGGAAAGCCGCTCGGGCCCTCCGCGCAAGTACTACAAGCTCACCACCGTGGGCGACAAATTCCTCACTGAACTGGACCAGACCTGGGACGAACTGAGCCAGGCCGTCAAGAAGACCACCCGGAAGAACGCACAACGATGAAAAAGACCCTCACAGCCAACATCAGCGGCACGGTGTTCCACATCGAAGAGGACGCCTACGACCGCCTGCACCGCTACCTGAACACCATCCGTGGGCAGTTCACCGGCTCTGACGGCCGGGAAGAGATCATGGCCGACATCGAATCGCGCATCGCCGAGCTCTTCACCGAGCGGTTGGACGGTCGCCGGCAAGTGGTATCCATCGATGACGTGGAGCATGTCATCGGCATCATGGGCCAGCCGGAGGACTACGTGATGGGCGAAGGCGCGGGCCAGAACGAAGGTCAGCAGAGCGGGGAGCGCAGCGGTTCCTATTCGGGTGCTGCGTCCAGTGGACCCGCAACAGGTAAGCGCTTCTTCCGCCACCCGGAAGACAAATGGGTGGGGGGTGTGCTGGGTGGTCTGGGCGCGTACCTCAATATCGATCCGCTGATCCTCCGCCTCATCTACCTCGTCTTCCTGTTCCTGGGCTTCGGGGTGGTACTGTACCTCATCCTCTGGATCGTGGTGCCCAAGGCCGATTCCGCAGCGGACATGCTGCGCATGCGGGGCGAGCCGGTGAACGTGGAGAACATCAAGCGCATGTTCAACGAAGGCAGCGAGCGCTTCCAGCAGGGTGCGCGCACGGTGGCGAGCGAGGCTGAAGAGCTGGGCAAACGCTGGAGCCAGAGCGGGCAGCAGTGGGGCCAGGGCGCCGGGCGTGACCTGGAGTCCGGCCTGAAGCGACTGCTCACCGTGGTGGGCAAGATCATCGGGTTCGCCTTCCTGGTGGCGGGCGCGGTGCTGATCCTGGGCATCCTGGGTGTGCTTATCGGTGGCGGCACCTTCACCTACGACAACCTTACCGGACTGGGCCAGGCCGGGCTCTTCGAGCTGGGCTCGGTGGTCTTCGACAGCAGCGCACAGGCCCTGTGGTTCATCGGATCCATCGTGCTGCTTGCCATCATTCCGGCCATCGGTCTGCTCATCGGCGGCGTGCGGCTGGTCACCGATGCGCGTCCCCCCCACTGGATCTCGTGGACCCTCTCCATCGTGTGGGTGGTGGCCCTGTTCGCGGCCATCGTCATCGGCACCCGCGTGGGCAACGACTTCAGCGAGGACCAAAGCATGGTGAGCGAAGTGGCCATCGTGCAACCGGCCGGACAGACCCTCCACCTGGACCTGCACGATATGCGCGGTGCCAGCGATGGTTGGGAGGTGACGTACAAGCACGGCCGGGTGGACTGGGACATGGAGGGCCTGCGCATCACCGATGACAGCATCCACGGAGCCTGGGCACGCCTGGACGTGGTGCCGAGCCCCGACAGCCTCTTTCATCTGCTGGTGGAGCGCCAGGCCAACGGACGTACGGAGAAGATGGCCCTGGCACGCGCCTCGCACACCAGCTATACCTACCTCCAGAACGATTCACTGGTGCGCTTCAGCCCGTGGGTGGACATGCCGCGTACCGACAAGCTGCGCGCCCAGATGGTGAAGTTCGTGGTGCAGGTGCCCGTAGGACGAGCCGTCCACTTCAATGGTGGAACCGGTCTGCTGCTGCACGA
>JALOLX010000091.1 GCA_025455765.1 Flavobacteriales bacterium
CATCCTATCTTTGGAAGAGGACCTCTCGGGGTCCTTTTCCATTCTTCACCCTTCAAGACCACGGCCATGAGCACACCGGCCTATTACACCGAAGAAGGCTTCAAAAAGCTGCAGGACGAGTTGCACCGCCTCCGTACGGTGGAACGCCCGCACCTGAGCCAGCAGATCGCCGACGCCCGCGACAAAGGCGACCTGAGCGAGAACGCCGAATACCACGCCGCCAAGGAAGAGCAGGGCCTGCTCGAAGCGCGGATCGCCAAGATGGAGGAGATGCTGGCCAATGCTCGCATCGTGGATCCAGCGCAGTTGGACAGCACCAAGGTCTATATCCACTCCCGCGTGGTGGTGCGCCATGTGGACAACGGCAGTCAACGCGAGTTCACCCTTGTGGCGGAGAACGAAGTGGACATCAAGGCCGGCCGCATCAGTGTGAGCTCGCCGATCGGTAAGGGGCTGCTGGGCAAGGCCAAAGGCGAGATCGCCGAAGTGGTGACCCCCACCGGCAGCACGCGCTTTGAAGTGGTCGAGATCTCCCGCTGAGCCATGGCAAGCATCTTCACGCGCATCATTCGCGGAGAGATCCCATGTCACAAGGTGGCGGAGAACGAACAGTTCCTGGCGTTCCTGGACATCGCCCCACTGCGCATGGGCCACACCCTCGTGATCCCCAAGGTGGAGGTGGACCGCTTCTTCGACCTGCCTACCGACCTGCTGCGCGATATCATGCCCTTCTCCCAAGGCGTGGCGGCGCGCATCCAGCAGGTCATTCCCTGCGACCGCGTGGGCCTTTCGGTGATCGGCCTGGAGGTGCCGCACGCCCATGTGCACCTGATCCCCTTGGACCGCATGGCCGACATGGACTTCACCCGCCCAAAGCTGAGCCCCAAAGCGGAGGAGCTGGCCGCACTGGCCGCTCGGTTGCGCGGATAGGACTGCCTACGAGCCCTTGATGCGCCCGGGGTTGTTGCGCACGAAGCTGCCCCAGTCACTCGTACCCTTGCGCAAACCGCTGCCACGATGAGTGGTCCCAGTGATGGTGCCGCCGGCGGCGAAGTGATGACAGACGGCCACGGCAAGCGCATCGGTGGCATCGGCGCTCGCAGGCAGCTCAGGCACACCGAGGATGTGCAGGAGCATGGCGGCCACCTGTTCCTTGCTCGCCGCACCATTGCCGGTCACGCTCTGCTTCACGCGCATCGGCGCATACTCCACCACGGGCAACCCGGCCTGTAGTGCTGCTGCGATCGCCACGCCCTGTGCACGGCCCAGCTTCAGCATGCTCTGTACGTTCTTGCCGAAGAACTGTGCTTCAATGGCCAGCTCGTGAACGCCATGCTGTCGGATGAGCGCAGCCACCCGGTGGAAGATGGTGTGCAGACGGCTGGTATGATCGTCCAGACCGGCCAGGCGTTCAGCCCCGGCTTCCACCAGATGGACCGCATTGCCACGCACGCGGATCACGCCGAAGCCCATCACGGTGGTGCCCGGATCGATGCCGATGATGATGCGCTCCGCGAGCATCGGTCTACATTTGGTCGTTCCCGACCTTGCTTCCGTGAACCATCGTACCGTCCTGTTCCTGCGCTGGGGCCTGTTCATCACCGCGATGGTGGTGCTCTATGCCCGCTTGGCCGGGTACCAAGGTAGGGAGGACCTGGAAGCGGCCTTCACGTCCGCATGGAGCCATCTGCAAGGCGCGGTCCTGTTGGCATTGGTGGTGCTCATGCTGATCAACTGGTCGCTGGAAGCGCTGAAGTGGCGCTTGCTGATGCGTGGCCTGGTGCCGTTGAGCGTCGGGCGTGCCGTGCTGGCCACCTTCGCCGGGACCACCGTTGGCATGATCACGCCCAACCGAGTGGGCGAGTTCGCGGGGCGTGTGCTGTACCTGCCCACCGAACATCGTTGGAAGGGTAGCGCGCTCACCCTCCTCGGGAGTCTCGCGCAGTTCGCCGTAACCATGGCGTTGGGAGCGTTGGCCATAGGATCGGCGCGTATCCAAGGTGCAGTGGCGGCGGTATCCGGTCCGGCGTGGACCGCTTTGGTCTGGGCCACGCTCGCCGTGGGTGGAGCGGTGCTTCTGTTGCTCTTCTTCCCGGCCACCTTGGCGCGCCTGCTTGGCCTGGTGCGCTGGCCTGCACGCGTTGCGGAAGCCTTGGAGGGCTTGGGTTCCGTGCCGCGTTCGGTGCTGCGTCAGGTCTTGGCGTTGAGCATTGTGCGGTACCTGGTCTTCACTGCTCAGTTCGTGTGGCTGTTGCACGTGGTGGCCTCGGTGAGCCTGCTGGACGGACTGCTCCTGGTGCCGGTGATCTTCCTGATCACCACCTGGGTGCCCACCACGGCCTTTACCGAGCTGGGGATCCGCGGTTCGGTGATCACCAGTGTGGTGCCCGGCGATCCTGCAGCCCTGTTGCTCGTCACCGTGCTCATGTGGGCGGTGAACCTCATGCTGCCCGCGTTGGTGGGCGGTGCCATCCTGCTCATCGTGCCCACCCATCCACCTACGCGCGACACATGAGCCTCTGGGTACTGATCGCGCTGGTCCTCTTTGTGGCCGCTGGAGCGATGGCCCTGCGCACCAATGCCTGGCGCAGCACCTTGGCAGCGGTGGCCGCGCGTCCCATGGGCAACGGTTCCGAGGTGCCCATCACCGTGCTGGTGCCGGTGCGCAATGGCGTCGATGAGCTGGCCGCCCTGTTGCAGGACCTGCACGCCCAGGACCATCCGCGTGACCTTACCGAGGTGTTGGTGGTGGACGATCACAGCGAAGAGCCGGTACAGCGTGTGGTGCAGAACATGGCGCGGCATTGGCCCCAGCTGCGTTATCTGCGGCTGGAGGAAGGGGAGGGCAAGAAGGCCGCGATCATGGCGGGCGTGGCCAAAGCACAGCACGAACAGATCCTGCTCACCGATGCGGATGCGCGGTGCGGCATGGGACGCGTGTCTGCAGTGGCTGCTGCGATGCTGGCACGCCCTTGCGACCTGTTGCTGTTGCCAGTACGCACTCAGGGCGAAGGCGTCTGTGGCGCGCTCCAGGTCGAGGAACAGGCGGCCTTGCTGGCAGCCTTGGTGGGCAGCTGGAGCGAAGGACGGCCCGTGCTGGCGAACGGCGCCAACCTGGCCTTCACACGTGCAGCCTTCGAGGCGGTGGGTGGCTACCGGGGCGATACGCGCAGCAGTGGCGATGATGTGTTCCTGCTGCAACGCATGCGGCGTGCAAGACGAACAGTGGAAGTGGCGTTGGACCCTGCGCTCTGGGTGCAGGTACAGGCGGCACCGAGCTGTGGTGCGGCACTGGCGCAACGCTTGCGCTGGGCCGGAAAGATGGGTGCGGTGCGCGATCCGCTCGCCACCCTTTGGACGCTGGTCTCCATGGTGCTGCCTTGGGCCTTGGCAGTATTCACCGCAGTGGCCTTGAAAGAGCAACGCATCGGCGATGGCCTGTTGCGCACCTGGCTGCTGGTGTTGGTGGCCTGGGGGGCTTGGTGCATCCCCCTGGTGCAGGCCACGGGCGATGTACACCGACTGGCAGGGGAGATCCCCGTGCGGCCCTGGCGGACCTTCCTCGCACTGATCGCCTTCACGGTGTATGCACCCGTGATCGCGGTGGTGTCGCGCGTGGTGCGCCCGCAGTGGAAGGGGCGCAGGGTCCGATGAGGTCCAAGCGGACGGACGTGCGCGTTAGGCACCATCAACGGTGCATTGCGGCGCAGGTAATGCGAAGGATCAGAAGGGCAGATCGTCGTCGTCGCCGCCGATGGGGGGCATGTCTGACGCGCTGGGGGGCGGTGCGGCTTGGTAGGAGCCGCCGGTGGCAGGGGCTCCACCAGCACGTTCGATGCGGTTACCGCTCAAGCTGAGGAAGTACTTCGTCACACCATCACGACCGGTCCATTCGCGGCCGTTCACATAGCAGGTCACGCTCACCTCTTCGCCGGGGTTGTAGCCATCGAGCAGGCCGCAACGGTCCTGCGTGAATTCAACGGGGATGTGTTGTGGTCGCTGGCCGCTGGGTTCGGTGATGACGAGCTCACGCTTGCGGAACTTGTCCGAGACGTCCTGTGTCTTGCCGATCATTTTGATCGCGCCGGTGATGATGACTTGTGCCATGGTGTTCGAAAGGCCTTTGGGCCGGGAATGGATCGCTTAACGGTCGTTGAAGGTAAGGAGCGTGAGCCACGCCTCCTCCACCCGCCCCTCGCGCAGCAGGTCCTGCGCGCGGCGGTGCAGCAGTTCCTTCAGGTGCTGCGGCTCGTCCTGGTGGGCGATGAAGAGCTCGCTCAGTTCGGTGAGCTTGTATTCGTTCACGCGGGTCTCATCGGGCACCTGCTCCAAGGCGCCCAGTTGGCCCAGTTCATTGCCGGTGAGTACGGTGCTGAGCCGTGCATGCGCGGGCAACGCATCCACGCCGGCACCCAGGTTGGTGGTGGGTTGCGCCAGTTCGAAGAGCGCATCGCCGTGAGCACGGCAGTAGTAATGTCCGCCCATGCGTCCCACCAGGTCGATCTTGCGTTGGTCGATCTTGCCGCGCGCGTCGAGGACCGCTTCGTCCACATGGATACGCACCACCTCGCACAGCACAAGGTTGCCCGCGCCACCACCGGTGCCGGTCTCGATGACCTGTTGCACCCGGCACTCGAACTGCACGGGGCTTTCCTTCACCCGGAAGGGCCGCACTACATCAGAAGGGATGGGGGTAAGGCCGGCCTTCACGAACTCGTTCACGCCTTCGGGATACTCGGTGCTGGCCAAGCTGGTCTGCTGCACCATGGCATAGGTCACCACATTGATCACCACCTCGGGCACGGCCTTCACATTGTGGTAGCTGTGCTTGGTGGTGTTGTCGCGCCCACGGCGGGCGGGGCTGAAGATCAGCAGCGGCGGGTTGGCGCCGAACACGTTGAAGAAGCTGAAGGGGCTCAGGTTCGGCCGTCCTTCGGCATCGATGGTGCTGGCGAAGGCCACCGGACGAGGTCCCACTGCACCCACCAGGTAGCTGTGCAGTTCGGGGATGGTGAGCTCCTTGGGGTCGAGGTGCTTCATGCGGAGCGCGAAGGTAAGCAGGTGTAAGTGCCGAAGACGCGCGCCACCTTCCCAGGGGTCCATCACCATGCGCCGGTCCAAGCCACCCCTGCGCCTATCTTTGCCACCCTTCTGCAGGAACCCTGAGCAGGTTCGGTGGAAGCACGCACGGACGTGGCGGAATTGGTAGACGCGCCAGACTTAGGATCTGGTACCGCAAGGTGTGGGGGTTCGAGTCCCCCCGTCCGTACAGAATTCGGTGTTCGTTGATCGTGTTCCGGAGAACGGCTGCGACCATGAAGCCCTATCATCGACCTGCGACCATCGAACGTCGACATCGACATCATCCAAGCCAACCGGCGATCAGTCCCATGAACATCGAACGCGAAGAGACCGGCACGCTCACCGCCACCCTGAAGGTGAAGCTTACCCCCAACGACTATACCCCCGGCGTGGAGAAGGCCCTGAAGGAGCAGCGCCGCACTGCCGCCATGCCCGGCTTCCGCCCCGGCCAGGTGCCCATGAGCATCATTCGCAAGCGTGTGGGCAAGGCCGTATTGGTGAACGAGGTGGAGCGCCTCATCGACGAGCAGCTCCGCACTTACCTGCAAGAGAACGCCATCCGCGTGCTGGGACAGCCGCTGCCCAAGCGGGGCACCATGGATGCCAACAACTGGGATGAACCCGGTGAGCTGCAGTTCGCCTACGAGCTCGGCATGGCGCCCAGCTTCGACGTGGAGCTCAACGACAAGCTCGGCGTCACCTATCCGTTGGTGGATGTCACCGACGAACTGGTGCAGCGCGAGATCGACGACATGCGCCGCCGCTTCGGTTCGGTGGAGAGCGCGGAGGTGAGCGCGGACAAGGACATGCTCCTCGGCGACATGATCGAACTGGAGGCCGACGGCACCATCAAGGCTGGCGGCATCATGAACCGCGCCACCATTAGCCTGGAGTTCCTGGCCGATGATGCCGCACGCAGCCCGCTCCTGGGCAAGCGCGCAGGCGATGAAGTGAAGGTGGACCCGCACAAAGTGAGCCGTGACCACGACGACCTGGCGCGTATGTTGGGCGTGGACCACGATCGTGTGCATGACCTGCAGCACGACTTTCTGTTCCGCATCGCCGAGATCAAGCGCATGGCGCAGGTGCCGGTGGACCAG
>JALOLX010000092.1 GCA_025455765.1 Flavobacteriales bacterium
GCGATCTGCTGTGCCTTCATGGCATTGCGCGCACCGATGGCCGCCTGGAGCTCGAAGATGTTGTACTCCTTGCTGATGCCCACGAACCGCTGGATGTGGTCACTGCTGATCTGGCCTCCTTCCTCTGTAACCAAGCACAACTTTTCCACCTCCTTTACGGCCTTGGCCAGGTCACTGCCCAAGTGGCTGGCCAACAACTGCGCTTCGGTAGGCCCCAAACGTCGTTTCTGGCTCTTGGCCACGCTCATCAGCAGGTCGGGGAGCTTGTCGTCCTTCACCTTATCACTGAGGAACACACTGCCGCCTCCTTTTTGTACGGCCTTGATCACGCCCTTGCGCCCGTCCACCTTCTTGTGCTTGTGGCACAGCACCAGCACCGTGGTAGGCGTCGGTTTAGCCAGGTAGGTCTCCAGCTTCTCGATCTCGTCGATCCGCCAGTTCTGCAGCTCGCGCACGATGACCAGCTGCCGTTCGGCCATCATGGGAAAGCGGAGGCACGTGTCCTTCACCAGTTCATGGTTCGCGTCGCGCCCGTACAGAATGGTCTGATTGAAGTCACGCTCGTGGTCAGCAAGCGCCAAGTGCTCAACCTCATCCGCGATCCGATCGATGAAGAAGCTCTCTTCGCCGTGCAACAGGTACACCGGCTTGAAGGTGCCGGTGCGCACCTCCAACATGATCTTCTTGTAGTCGTCGATCACGCTCATTCAAAGCGCAGGTGCTTCACACTTCGGCCTTCATTGATGATCTCGCGCAACGCGGCGATCCCCACGCGTACATGGGTCTCCACAAAAGAGCCCGTGACCTTGGCATCGCTCGCGCTGGTCTTCACCCCCCACGGCACCATCGGCTGGTCGCTTACGAGCAACAAGGCCCCGGTGGGGATGCCATTGGCGAAGCCGGTCATGAAGAGCGTGGCGGTCTCCATGTCGATCGCCATGCAGCGCATGAGCCGCAAGCGTTCCTTGAACTCCACATCGTGCTCCCACACCCTGCGGTTGGTGGTATAGACCGTGCCGCTCCAGTAGTCGAGGTCCATGTCACGGATCACGCCGCTCACTGCGCGGTGGATCATGAAGCTAGGCAGGGCGGGAACTTCGGGCGGCAAGTAGTCATTGCTGGTGCCTTCACCCCGGATGGCGGCGATGGGAAGGATCAGATCCCCCAACTCGTTCTTCTTCTTCAATCCTCCGCACTTCCCCAGGAACAGCACGGCCTTGGGGTCGATGGCGCTCAGCAGGTCCATCATGGTGGCCGCGTTCGGACTGCCCATGCCGAAGTTGATCATCACCATATCCTCCGCCACTGCCACTTTCATGGCCTTGTCCTTCACCTTGATCTCCGCGCCGGTCTGCTGGCAGAAGATGTCCAGGTAGTTGTCGAAGTTGGTGAGCAGGACGTATGGCCTGAACGCATCCAAGGGCAATCCGGTGTAACGCGGCAGCCAGTTCTGTACAATGTCCTCCTTGGTGTGCACTTTTGTAGGGATGTTGACCGGGGACCAGCAGCTCGCCCTACCCGACCATGGGGTCAAAACTAAGCAGGAAGGCGCAGGGTCCTTCCTCTTCGATCCCCTGCGCCGTAAATGGGTGGCGGCCACGCCGGAAGAATGGGTACGGCAGCACTTCATCAATCATTTGGTGCATGACCTGGGTTACCCGCCGGGGAGGATCGCCGTGGAGCATGGCCTGAAACTCAACGGACGCGACCAACGGACCGATGCACTGGTCTTCGATGCCTTCGGGAAACCCCTGTTGCTGCTGGAGTGCAAGGCGCCTCAAGTGTCCATCACCCAGCGAACCTTTGAGCAGGCCGGCCGTTACAATTCGGTCTTCAAGGTACCTTACCTGATGGTCACCAACGGGTTGCGGCATTTCTGTTGTCGCCTGGACCTTACCCAAGGGACTGTTGATTTCTTACCCCAGTTGCCCCTCTACAGCGCCCTTACCCCCCCTTCAGCACCCTAACTTTGTGTCATGTTGCGTCTTCCACCCTTGTTCGCACTGGCATGCTCGCTCTGGCCTGCTGCCGCTCATGCTCAGTACGCCGAAAAGATGGGCTTCCCCCTGAAGGCCTATCTCAAGCAACAGCACGCGGCGGATGCCGAAGTGGACCTCTTCGTCCGTGGACCACGTGACGCAGCGGCGGCGGCGGTGCTGTTGCATGGCGGCAAGGTGAAGATGAGCAGGGAAGGTGTGGTGAGCGCCCGCGTTCCCGTGTCCCGCGTACATGCGTTGGCGCAGGAGCCCGCTGTTCATTTCTTCGAGTTCAGCCTCGATAAAGGCTACACGCTCAATGACTCGATGCGGGTGAAGAGCCGGGTGAACGAAGTACACCTGGGCAACGCCCCTTTGTTGCAGGGCTACACCGGCGAGGATGTGGTATTGGGCATTATCGATTCCGGCCTCGATCACCAGCATCCGGATTACCAGAACGCCGATGGAACGACACGCATCCTGAAGTACTGGGACCAGACCCTGGCCGTCCATCCCACACGTACGCCTCAACCATATGGCTACGGTCAAGTGTGGAATTCAGCGGACATCGATAACGGGGTGATGACCTCGATCGATCAGAACGGCTACAACGGACATGGAACGTCAGTGGCAGGGATCTTTGGTGGGAACGGGCTTGCCAACGGGAAGCACAAGGGCGTGGCTCCCGATGGCGAGTTCATCGTGGTCTCCAGCCGCTTCAATGCCCCCAATTGGCGCAGTGTGGTGGCCGACGGCGTGAAGTACATCTTCGATGAGGCCGCTGCTCTTGGTCGCCCCGCGGTGATCAACGCCAGCCTGGGTACCTATTTCGGTTCCCACGATGGCTTGGATGCTGCGGCCCTCTTCATCGATGATCTGCTCCTTCAACAAGGCGGCCGTGTGATGGTGTGCGCCGCAGGCAATTCCAACGACCTGGCTCCGTACCACTTGCGCACCTTCGTGGACAGCGATACCAGTTGGACCTGGTTCCGCCGTAATGGGAGTAGTGCACTGGGCTATCCTGCGGTGTATTTCGATCTATGGGCGGATGCTGAGAATTTCGAGAACGTGCAGTTCGCCATTGGCGCTGATCGTCCCACTCCACTGCGCTATCGCGGGCGCACCCCCTTCCGCACGATCGCCGAAGTGGTGGGCACCGTTGTTACCGACACGCTTCGGAGCTTCAGCGGTAATCGCATCGGCGTGGTGGACTACTACGCGGTGCAACGTGGCGACCAATATCAGATGCAGGTGCACATGCGTGAACCTGATTCGGTCAACTACCGCTTTCGGTTCATGACCACTGGTTCAGGGATGTTCGACGTGTGGAGCTCTTCATCTTTCGGTTACTCTTCCATGGATGCGGTGGCGCCCAATTCCACCACTTTGCCAGCTGCCGTGCACTACGTGTTGCCCGACAGGGACCAGCACATCGTGGATTCCTGGGCCTGCTCACCCCACGTACTTACCGTGGCCAACTACCAGAACGAGACCAGCTACATCGATTACCTCGGCAATCCGCAGAGTGTTGCAGGTCGCGAGGACAGCATTGCCTCTCCATCGTCTGCTGGTCCAGCTCGCAGAGGCCTGCTGAAGCCGGATATCGCAGCGCCGGGTAGCATCACCTTCACCGGTCCTTCCTTGGTGATCCTGCAGGCGAGCATCGCCAACAACGGCATCGCAGTGGATGCGGGTGGCTGGCATGTGCGCGGCGGCGGCACGTCAGCGGCCTCCCCAGTGGTGGCGGGTGCCGCAGCGCTCTACCTGCAGAAGTGCCCCTGGGCCACCGCGGCAGAAGTGAAGAACGCATTGCTCACCACCGCACGCACCGATACGTTCACCGGAACCGTGCCCAACAACCGCTGGGGTGTTGGCAAGTTGGATGTGTTCAACGCACTCATCTCCAGTGGCCCCGCCCCGACGTTGGAACTCTCGGGGAGCAACCCCTTCTGCGCCGGTACAGCGCTGGAGGTGACCACCTCGGAGCCCATGACCACCTACGCATGGAACACCGGCGCAACGGACGCAGTGCTTGCTGTGGATACCACTGCGACGATCAGCGTGGAGGTCACCAACGCGTCCGGTTGCATCGGTCGAAGTGATACTCTGTTCCTTGAGGTCCTTCCCCCGCCCGCAGTGCCGCTCGTTACCGAAAGCGAGGGACTGTTGACGAGCACCGACGCGGCCACCTACCAATGGCTGCTGAACGGCGCGCCCATCAACGGCGCTACGGAACAGTCCTATGCCGCTGAGACCGGTGGGTGGTATCAGGTGCTTGTAAGTGATGCCAACGGGTGCTTCAGCACGAGCGACAGCCTGCAAGTGATCATCACAGAGGTGGACGCTGTCGGTGGTCCTGTGCTGCGCCTTTGGCCAAGCCCCGTCCGCACTGAACTCTTCCTTGAAGTGGGTGCGATGGCCGACCCTTACAATGTGGAAGTGTTGGATGGCGCGGGCCGCGCGGTGTTGCGCGAACGCATGCAGGGAGGAGGGGTACAGGTGATGGACGTATCCGTGCTCGCACCAGGTGGATACTTGCTGCGAAGCCCAGAATTGCCGCGTCTGTTGGCCCGCTTCAACAAGCTCTGACCATTACGGGAGCCCGAGGTGGAACAGCGCATCGCCATGGTTCACCACGGGCGAGGTGTTCACGCAGATGATGTGCCCTTCCAAGGGTGCCCGCACCTGCCGTACCGATTCACCGTAAGGGTCGCTCACCAGGCCCAACACCATGCCCTTATCCACCTTCGATCCGTTCTCCATCACCGGGTGGAACAGGCCGGCCATCGGAGCGCGCACCCATTTAGATGAGGTAAGGAGCGAGGTGCCACGGGTATGGTCCGATGGACCGTTCCAGAGTCCAAGGTGTTCCATCACACGCGTAATGCCCCGATGGGCTTCGCGTACAGCATCTTCATCCAAGCTGCGGGCCTTGCCGCCCTCAAAGAGGATGTAGCGCTTGCCCAGGTGGTTCAAGTGCGATCGGATGGACTTCTCCCGGATGGGCGCACGCAACACCAAGGGCGGGTCGAACACCTGTGCGATCGCCCAAGAGCCCTCGTCCCCTTCAGTGAAGCGGACATGCGGATGGTTGTAGCGCTGATCGGCGCCACTGTGCAGGTCGATCACAACATCCACGGCCGGCAGCACCTCGGTCACCAGCGCATGGGCCAGTCGACTGGCCAGCGATCCGTTCGGGGCGCCAGGAAAGAAGCGGTTAAGGTCCCGCCCATCCGGCAGTTCGCGCTGCATGGCCAGGAAGCCGAACACGTTAAGGATCGGGATCGCAACAAGGGTGCCGCGTTCCAACGGTCGTTCCGCCAGATCGGTAAGGATGCGTCGTGTACTATCGATGCCGTTCACCTCATCCCCGTGTACACCAGCAAGCACCATCAATACGGGTCCGTCCAACGGTGCGCGATGCACCACCACCGGGATCTCCACACGGGTGCGGGTATACAGCCGCGCAACTTGCAGGTCCAACGTGCGCGTCTCGCCCGGTCGCACAGATTCGCCGAGGATCCGCACCAGCGTGCAGACATCACCGCGCGACCCCTCCTTGGTGCTCATCGGGGGTGAAGGTAGGTGGCGCGAACGAGCTGGTAACTTGCGCCCGTGGAGCTTGTCCGCCGCACCATCGAACGGTATGTGCCGCTCACTCAGGAAGAGTGGGAGATGGTGGCTCCTCATTGGCATCAGCGCCAGTTCAAGCGTGGCGCCTTCATTGCTCAGGTCGGTCAGTGCGAACGGTGGTTCAGTATCGTGGAAAGCGGCGTGCAACGCTTGTTCGTGGAGCATGATGGTTCCGAAGCATGCCTGGCCTTCGCATACGACGGTTCATGGTGTGGCGACCTCGACTCCATTCTGCGCAGGGCTCCAGGCAGGTTCAATGTGCAGGCGCTCACGCATTCGGTGCTGTGGAGCATAGAGGCGAGCATGCTGTTCCAGTTGTACGAGCGGCTTCCGGTCATGCAACGGTTCGGTCGCCTCATTCTGGAAGAACTGCTGGTCGGACGGGCCACGCGCGAGATCGAACAGCTGACCTTGAGCGCGGCGGAACGCTTCGATCGTTTGATGCAGCGCAGTCCGCACCTCCTCCAACTGGTGCCGCAGAAGGATATCGCCTCCTATCTGGGGATGACACCCGAGACCTTCAGCCGACTGCGCGCCCGGGTGCGCTGAGCGCTTCTTGAT
>JALOLX010000093.1 GCA_025455765.1 Flavobacteriales bacterium
CGGGCAGTTCCAAATCCCCGTTGATCAAGGAAAGATCGAACTCTTCAATTCCATCGTGTCCAATGCCCACATCGGCGTGTTCACGGGTACCTTGGATGTGACCATCCTTGGGGTCATGTACAACCTTAGCAACGATGGAGGCGGCGGTGTGGTCATCGCAACAGGTGCCACGTTCCTCAACTGTGCGACAGGAGTGGATATGCGCAAATACCAAGCACCAACGATACCAGGACAGCCGGCACCACTGAACCAAAGCCGGTTCACCAACACGCGCTTCGTCGTGGATCGCCCCAACCTGAGCGCGCTGTATCCCTTCAAACGCCACGTTCGCTTGGACCGTGTGAACGGTGTCCTCTTCAGACAATGCGATTTCAGGAACGATGTGGATGAGCTCGAGTATCAGACCGCAGGCAGCGCCGCCCTCGGTTACGGCATTGAAAGCTATGAGAGCCTCTTTCAAGTGCTGCCTGGTTGCTCCATCCTGCTCAATGTAGGGCAGCAGTGCCCCGCGGAAAGCCTATTGCCCAGCACCTTCACCGGCCTCGACCACGGCATTAACGCCATCGGCGGACCCAACGCCCAGCGCAACTTCACCGTGGATGCCGCACGCTTCACCGATAACATCTGTGGGGTGTACACGAGCGGAGTCATCGGCTTTGTGGCCAGGCGCAACACATTCCAGTTTGGGAACAGAAACGTGCCGCTGACGAATAGTCTGGAAGCGAACTGGTTACAAGCCCACCGCGGCCTCTATAGCTTCAAAGGCAGCCGTTTTACCGTGATGGACAATACCCTACTGCAGAGCGGCACCAAACCAACCGAAGGCATCGTCATCGGCTTCAGTGGGGAGGAGGACGAGATCGTGTTCCGCAACAATGCCAGCAACCTGGTGCAAGCCTACATCGGCGAAGGACAGTGCGCGAATGATACGTTGACGGCCAGCCAAGGGCTCTGGTTCAAGTGCAACACCAACCAGCACAACACGACGAACTTCCGGAGCAGGATCGTGACAGGTGGCGGACCAGCTCAGTTCCAGACCATCCGCACCAACCAAGGCAGCATTTTCCCGGTAGTGGTGCCGGCCGACAACCAATTCGACCAAGATCCAACCGGCAGGGACTTCGTGAACGATGGCTGTGACTATAACGCCATCAGCTATTGGTGGGCCGACCCGGTGTCTCCCTACAAACCCGAGTACACGGACTGCGTGTCTGAGGACAACGATGTCAATGGGGTGCCCATTGAACGTAGTCCCAGCAACTGCCTTACCCGCACCCGGGAGCGGGCGGTCATGCCCACCACCACCGAAGGGCTGGTGCAACAAGCGGAGGCCGAAAAGCTGGAGTATGCCAACCAGCGCTACCTCTACGACCAGCTGATGGACGGAGGCAATACCGACGAGGTGTTGCTGGAGATCAGCAGCGCTTGGCCGCAGGAGGCCTGGGACCTGCGCGCCTACCTGCTCAGCAAGAGCCCCTTCCTCAGTGTGGAGGTGTTGCAAGAGGCGGTGAACAAGGCTTACTTCCCCATGGCCATGAAGGCTGAAGTGTGCATCGCCAATCCGGATGCCACAAAAAAGGACGGCTTTATGAAGTGGTTGCAGTACGATGCGCTCTTCCCCATGCCGGAACACCTGCTCGCCAGCATCGAGGCCAGCTGGGATCAGAAGACTTACCGCACCAACCTGGAGAACGCCCTGGCCATGCACCGCAGCGAACTGGTACAGTCGCTCAACCAGGTCACCGAGATCCTGACAGGTGATACGGTCTATGACCCCACGGATAGCCTGCGTGCAGTGTGGCAAGTGCTGCGCAGCCCCGGGGCGCGTTATGCGGAAGCGCTCCTCCTCATGCAGCAGGGCCAGCTCAACGAGGCGCATGCCGTGGTGAGCGCCATCCCCACCGAGCACGAGCTGCGCCCCAAGGAGCTGGACGAACGCGGCCGCATGCTGCAGGTCATCGCCCTGATGCAAGCCGTAAAGGCCAGCGACCGGAGCGAGGCTGAACTGACCGTAGCCGAGCAGAACAACCTGGCCGCTTTGGTGGAAGGCCAGTTGGACCGCCCCAGTGTGTGGGCGCAGAACCTGCTCTGCTGGTTCTACGACCGTTGCACCGTGCCGCCCTCGGGTGGTGACGAAACCCCCAAGAGCGCCAAGCCCCAGCGTCGCCCATTGGTTGTTGAGAACGCACCGATGCTCGCCGTGCAACCCAACCCGGCTACCACCTGGGCCACATTTACCATTACCTTGGACCATGAACCCGTGAACGCCATGGTAGTAGTACGCGACGCCCAAGGCCGCATCACGCATCAGGAACTGGTGAATGGCCCCGAAGTACAGCTGGTATGGGATACGCGCCAGATGGCACAGGGTCTTTACAGCGTGGAATTGCTGGAGGATGGTAAGCGTCTGCAGGCCGAACGACTGATCGTACAGCCGTAATGCTGATGCGAATCATGCATAACGTCATGTTGGTGGCGGCCGCTATGGCCGCCACCAACAGCGTTGCGCAGCAGGGCTTTGAGTTGGACCCGTCGTTCCAGGTAGGCATCAATAGTTCGTACGTTGCATCTTTGGAGATAATGCAGAATGATAAGATTTTGATTTCTGGATTTGTAAATCTTTCAAATAATGATCTGCTTAATAATAGATGGAGCTTAAGGTTGTTTGAGAATGGATCAAATGATGGAAATTTCCCGGATTTTCCATACACAGCAGGAGGTGGTCAAATAACGAAATGGAATAATAGTTTTTATGTTATGGCTGGGCAGAGTGTAAGAAGACTTGATAATATTGGATTTATTGATAATTCATATATTGAAATGAATATAGGTCCATACTTTAGTGCATTGCAAGGCGGTGATTATCACGTCTTCAACGATGGTAGAGTGCTGTTCAGCGGCCAGCATCTTTTAGATGACCCGATCCGTGGCTTCGAGGGTATCTACAGCCTGATCTGGTTCAGCAACGAAGGCTACCTTGATACGACACGCGTGCACCGTGCCAGCAATGGGCGTATGTTCGAGTTCGAGGCCTTTCCGGAGGGTTCGGTGGCGGAGGTGGAGGGGAAGTTCCTGTGCAGTACGCAGGGCACGCAGTACGAGGGTCAGTCCGTGGGCAAGGTGTTCCGGATCCATGCGGATGGTGCCTTGGACACTGCTTACCAAAGCCCGCTGAGCAACTTCGGGTGGGTGCAGGTGATCCATCCCTTCCCCGATGGCAGTGCGCTGCTGGGTGGGGCGATGAAGCTGGTGGGCGGCACGGATACCTTGTCCCTGCTGAAGTTGCGGCCGGATGGGTCGTTGGATCCGGAGTTTCAGTTACTAGAGCATCGGATAAATTCCTTCTATGCATGGTATCCGTTGGTCAATGATATACATGTGATCGAAGATGGAAGAATGATCATCGTTGGTGATTTTGAAACAATAGATGGCATCGAGAGAGAATGCATTGCAATGATCCATCCGGATGGGTCATTGGATCTGGATGAATTTAATGGTGTTCTGTGTGGTGATTTTGAGAACCAGATCATCCCTTATCGGTACATCAAAGGCATCACCCCCGCCCCCGACGGCAGCTACTACATCTACGGGGCCTACCACGGCTACCACGACGGCACCACCAACTATCCGCAGCAGCGCTTCATCAGCCGCTTGTACGGCCTGGATGTGGGCATCGCCGAGCGCAACGCCCTGCCGCCCTTGGTGCCGTACCCCAACCCCGGCACAGGCACCTTTACGCTGGAGCTACCGCTGAACGCCCCGGCCACTCTGGAGCTGCTGGATGCCAGCGGTCGCGTGGTCCACACGCAACTCTTGCGCCCAGGCATGTACGGTCATACGGTGCAAAGCGCTCTGCCCGCAGGGGTGTATGCGCTGCGCGTGCGCGAGCACGGGGGCGCAGTGCGCAGGGGGAGGGTGGTGGTGGAATAGAACGAGCAACGGTAGCAGGTTTGCAGCGTGTGTTCCTTATCTTCGATAATGAGGGCCTTGCTTGATACCCACTAGCGCTTCGCTCGTCCAAGAGAAACTCATCGTACAACCGTGACCTGCTCGAAGCATAGCAAGCGCGTTATGGCCATGGCGGTCCTCCTCGTGAGGGCCGCCATGGCCGATGCGCAGCAGCCATGGAGCCTGGATCCCTCTTTTCAAACTGCGATCGTTACTCGGAATGTAAACTCTTTGGTCCTACTTGATAATGGCCAGTTGTTGGCATCAGGAAGAATGAATTTCACAAGTAATCCATTATTGAATAATTTTGGATTGATACGTTTTAATTCAAACGGTTCAAGAGATGCGTCCTTTCCGAATGGACCAGTAGCTGCAACAGGGGGAAATATGATCAAACCGTGGGCTGACAAATATTACATTATCGGAGGTGGCGGTGGTATCCAGCGAGCCCATGGCGATGGGTTGCGTGACTTAAGCTTTCAATTGGCTGCCGATCAATACTTTATGAATGAAACAATAAATGATTTTTTCGTTTATCCAGAAGGATCTCTTGTTGTGGTTGGGCTCTTCAGTTTGGATTATGAGACAGAAGGATACGTTGGGTTGTACAATATGGTTTGGTTGACCAGTTCAGGTTCAGTCGATTTAAGCCGACCGCCACATAGGGGGGGTAATTGTGACATCACGAAGATCGTACAACAAGCAGATGGAAAATTCATCCTCTCTGGTAATTGTTCATTTTGGGATGGGCAGCCTGTTGGATACACGTTCCGAGTTGATGCAAATGGTGTGCTTGATACTACCTTTCAGGCTGCAGTTTCCTGGGGAAAGTCCTTTGCGATAACTCCACTGCCTGACGGTCGTATAATTGCATCAGGTTTATTCAAAACATCATTTTCATCTCCCGATACGCTACATATGGTTCGTATGATGCCCGATGGTAGCCTAGACCCAACGTTCAATAATTACCTCGAAGTAGTTCAGCTTCCTTGGGCGCAACCGTTATGGCCAAATGAACCGATAAATTGGGGTCAGTTTACATTCTTGTTTCATCAACTCTTATCCGATGGTCGAATTGTTGTATTTGGACCTCATCGTACCTATGATGGTCAGCTTAGGAAAGGTATTGCTATACTTAACTCAAATGGTTATTTGGAATCAGATTTTTCTGAACCATACGGATGTGGCCAGTATGCCTATGATTCAGGTACGGGAGATATTGACTACTTGCTGGGCAACATAAATGGGTTGTATGAAGCCCCAAATGGTTACATTTACGTTTGGGGTTCGTATTACGGATACCACGATGGCACCACCAACTACCCGCAGCAGCGCTTCATCAGCCGCTTGTACGGCCCGGATGTGGGCATCGCCGAGCGCAACGCCCTGCCGCCCTTGGTGCCGTACCCCAACCCCGGCACAGGCACCTTTGCGCTGGAGCTACCGCTGAACGCCCCGGCCACCTTGGAATTGCTGGATGCCAGCGGTCGCCTGGTGTACACCCAACTCTTGCGCCCAGGCATGTACGGTCATACGGTGCAAAGCGCCCTGCCCGCAGGCGTGTATGCGCTGCGCGTGCGCGAGCAGGGCGGCGCCGTGCGCAGGGGGAAGGTGGTGGTGGAGTAGGTTCGGCTGCACGCAAGTATGCCTGCGTATACATTGGCGTCCATGACCATGCGCCCACCGCAAGCCCCGGGCTGGCTCCGGTTGTCGGATGGCAGGTAGCGCTGGATGAAGCGCATCTACTTCTTCCCCTTGCTCTTCTTCGGATTGATGATCGGCAGGTGGATCTGCTGCTCATCGGGGTACTCGATATCCTCGCCGAGGATGTAGCCGTAGGGCTTCAGCGAGGGGATGGAGTCGCATACGATCTTGAGCATACCGGTGATGGGGATGGCGAGCACCATGCCCACCACGCCCCACAGCAGACCAAAGCCGATCAAGGCGGCGATGCTGGCCAGGGGGTTCACGCTCACACTGCTGCCCACGATCTTGGGGGTGATGAAGTTGTTCTCCAGGAACTGGGTGAGGAGGCAGACCCCCAACGCGCCCACGGCGTACATCATGGAATCCTTCGTCACCAGGGCGATGAGGATGGGCAACAGGCTGCCGATGAGCACGCCCACATAGGGGATCACGTTGAGGAAGCCGATGAGGAAGCCCAGCAATACCGCGTACCTCAGGTCGAGGATGAGGAAGCCGATGCTGCTGAGGGTGCCGATGAGGATGACCAACAACACCCCGCGCAGGTACTTTCGGCTGAGCTTCGATACGTTGAGCATGATGTCGAGCACCAGGCCCTCGCTGCTGCTGCCGAGCTGCTCGAAGAAGGTGCGGAACTTATCCTTCAACAGCAGCAACAGGAACACGATGATGGGGATGGGCACCACGGCGGCCAGCACCGCGCCCGTGCCCGAGAACACCTGCATGAGCACATCGCCGCCGCTGCTGGCCAGTTCTGCCAGCCGTGCATTGAACCACTTCAGCTGTTCACGCTGACTGATGTGCGCCTGCTCCTCGATCCACACTTGCAGCGCCTGTCCCTTGGTGGCGAAGGCTTGTTGCAGGGCGGGCAGGTCCTCGCCGAAGCGGGTGAGCTGCCAGCCGGCCAGAAAGAAGGTGCCCAGCACGAGCAGGAGCATCATCAACGTGGCAGCGAGCGCACCCACCCAGCGGGGCACCCCCCAGCCTTCCACCTTGCGGGCCAGGGGAAGCAGCAGGAAGGCCAGCAGCCCCGAGGCGATGAACAGCAGGAAGAGGTCCTTTCCGTAGTACAGCACGGTCACCGAAAGCACGATGGCCAGCAGGATGTGGACGTAGCGCTGCAGGGTGGTGCCGCTGTTCATGGTTCGGGTGTGTTGCGCTGGGCGCGGGCGTGTAGGTGGTCCTTGATGCGCTGCCAAGAGACACCCAGCTCGTGCAACACGCGCTGGCCAGTGCCTTGTGGGTCCTGGGTGAGGCGCTCCACCAGCCCGGGCAGCAGCGCGCTCGCGACCAGCACGGCCACGCGGCCCAGCGGTGTGCGGGCCTTGGCACCCAGTGCCAGCCCCAGGGCCTTGCTGGTAAGGCCGCTCGTTCCACCGAAGAGGCGCGTGAGGGTCTTGAGCGGCCGCCAGGCCTGGAGCAGATCGCCGACGGCATCACCCATCAGCGCCCGGCGGAAGTGGGGTTCGCGCAGGTGGTCCAGGTGGGTGCGCAACGCTTCCTGCGTGCGGTCGCGCTCGGTACGCAGGCGCGCCTTGGCCGCTTGCACCTCGGCCAGCGAACGGAAGGGCTCAGTCGTTGGCATGGAGGGCGTTGATCACGGCCAGGGTGACCTTGTCGCGGAGCACCGAACGCCACAGGAGGAAGAAGAGGCCGCACAGCACCAGGAAGATCCCTCCCGCCACCAGAAAGCCCAGGGCATTGTTGTGCAGCAGTTGTCCCAGCCACAGGGCCAGCGCCACGAACCACAGCATCAGGGCGGCCACCACGATGAGGCCCACCACGGCCACGAGCATCACCATGCCCGAGAGCCGACCGAGCTGCTCGCTGGCCTCCAGCTTGGTCACGGCCTTCTGTGCCTCGAACCAGGCCTTGGCATCATCGCTCACCGCCTGCAGGTACAGGCCCATGTCCGGTCCGTCCTCGTCGGGCTTGGTGTAGCGTGTATAGCGGATCTCCTCTGCCATCTCAGGAGGTGTGCTGCCGGACACGTTCCGCAGCATCTGCGGCGTGCTGTGCGGTGGCCTCGCCGGTCTGCTTCACATCGCGGGCCAGGCGTTCCTTCAGGTCCTTGCCTTCTTCGAAGAGGAAGCGCACGAAGTCGTTCACCTCGTCCTTGGTCATGGTGGCGGCATCGCTGGCCTTGCCGCTGGCCTTGGCCCATTCGCCGCGTGCGCGGTCGATGAACTCGTCCAGCTCATCCTTCAGCCCACTGGCCTTGTTGGCGATCTGTTCGCGGGTCTCCTTGCCCGAGCGGGGGGCGAAGAGGACGCCCAGGGTGGCGCCCACTGCGGCTCCGGCAAGGAAGCCGAGCAGGCCATTGCTGCGTTCGTTGCTCATGGTCCGGTGGTGTTGTGACGATAAAGGTAAGCCCACGTCACGGTAGCGGAACTGACGCATGATCGTCTGCAGGCCTTGGTCAATGCGCGTCGGTCACCGCCGTGACGGTGATCACACGAAGGTGAGCCGTCCGGTGAGGGCGAGGTAGGCCCCTACGGCGCCGCCCAGCAGGCCGAGGATCATATACGCCATGATGTAAGCGGCCACCGTGCGCAGGGCCACCGAAGCCGCATCGCCGCGCGCGAACAGGCCTACGCAAGCCCAGATGAACAAGCCGAACGAGGCCACGCTGACGATCGCACTTTGCGACGCCACCACCGCCAGGTCGTTGGAGAACAGGATGATGGGATAGAGCGCGATGTTGAGGATGAGCCGCTGGCTGGCCAGGAAGGCATTGATCACCACATGTTCCACCAGGTTGTAGCCGCGCTTGCGGAACCAGATCCAAGTGCTGAGCGACATCACCGGTAGTAGGGCCAGCTCCACCCATACATAGTGCGCATTGATCCAGTTCGTCACCTGCTGCACGGCCTGTTTCTTTTCCCCGTCGCCCAGGAGTTCGCCCGGCACTTCGGTGTTCAGCCCCAACAGACCCAATATGCCCGCGCAGAAGGCCAGCAGCGGAAGGGGACGGAAATGCTGGATGCGATGGCCGGCGATGTATTCGCCGATGGCCTTTCCCGGCCGGGTGAAGAGCGCCTTTGCGGTGTAGAGAAAGCCCTTGTCCCAAGCGAAGATGCCGGCGGGCAGCTCCTGCAGCACGTAGCGCCA
>JALOLX010000094.1 GCA_025455765.1 Flavobacteriales bacterium
CACACCGCCGGCCACGCCAGCACAGCGCATCGGCATCACGGGCATCCCCGGCGTGGGCAAAAGCACCCTGATCGATGCCTTGGGAACGGCGCTGGTGGAAGCCGGTCACCGGGTGGCCGTGCTCGCCGTGGACCCCACCAGCCAGCGCAGCGGCGGCAGCATCCTGGGCGACAAGACCCGCATGGAACGCCTCACCCAGCTGGAGGCCGCCTTCGTGCGCCCCACGGCAGCCGGAGGCACCCTCGGCGGTGTGGCCCGTCGCACACGTGAGACCATCCTGCTCTGCGAGGCCGCTGGCTACGACCGCATCCTGGTGGAGACCGTGGG
Source organism: Flavobacteriales bacterium (assembly GCA_025455765.1). Lineage (GTDB taxonomy): Bacteria > Bacteroidota > Bacteroidia > Flavobacteriales_F > PHOS-HE28 > PHOS-HE28. The sequence goes on from JALOLX010000094.1 coordinate 328, forward strand.
TGTGGGCCAGAGCGAATGGGAGGTGGACCGCATGACCGACCTCAACCTGCTGCTGATGATCGCAGGAGCGGGCGACGAACTGCAGGGCATCAAGCGCGGCATCATGGAAAGCGCGGACCTGGTGGTGCTCACCAAGGTGGAAGGCGACCAGCGCCCCCGCGCCGAAGCCGCCGCTCGCGACCTGCGCAACGCCATCCACCTGCTACCTGTGCGGCCCAGTGGGGAACACCCACCCGTGCTCCTGGTGAGCGCATTGACCGGCGAAGGGATCGCGGGTCTGGCCTCCGAACTGGAACGGCGCCACACAACGGCATTGGAGCGCGGGTCGCTCCACGCACGTCGCCAGGAACAGGCGCGCCATTGGATGCGCCACGCCGTGTTGGAAGGCTTGCGCGAGCGCCTGAGCAACGACCCGCTCGTGGCCGCGCGCTACGCCGAGCTGGAAACTGCTGTGCAAGCCGGAAGCCTCAGCCCCTTCGAGGCGGCCGATCAGGTGATGGCGCTCTTCAGAACAGGCGACGCACCTCGTCCTTGAGCAGCAGGATGGCCTCCTGAGAGGGCGTTGCGGAGAGCTTGCCCGCGTTCTCGAAGATCTTCCGGCTCAGCTCTGTGGCCGACACACCTTCGCCCACCTGCTCAAAGCTCAGGTTCACCAAGCGGATGGTCTCCTCCTTGGCCTGCTTCACGCGCGCCCACGCCTTGTCGCTCACGTACACCTGCTGGGTCACGTTGTGGTCCAGCTCCTCACGCACCGTGGCGATCAGTTCGCCGTGCAGGGTGCGGGCGCTCATGTTGGTCTTGTGGACGCGCAGCACGAGCGGCCCGGGCGCGATGCGTTCCAGGTAGAGCGTAAGGCGTTCATAGGCCTGCAGCCGCAGCGGCAGCACCTGTTTGTGGTCGTCCTTGCGCAGCTCGGTCTGCCGCTCAGTGGCCTGCGCGGCGAAGAACTGTTTCAGGGTGTAGAAGGCGGTGAGGAAGACCAGCAGCGAAGGCAGCACGGCCACGAGCACAAGGGTCCAGGGTTCGTTCATGGTGGATAAAGCGGTGGACGAATATCGGCATCGCCCGGCGCTTCACGGATAACGCCCGGAACAGCTTGCTTAGTTTTGCCCCCTTCCCGGTGAGGCCCGGCCCAACGAATGCCGCCCACCGCTCCACGCATGCATCTGTCCCCCACCGTCGCCAACATCCAGGAACCCGCCACCCTGCTGATGGCCCGCCGCAGCCGCGAACTGCGTGCCCAAGGCCGCGACATCATCGACCTCAGCCTCGGCGAACCCGACCACGATCCGCCCGCCTTCGCCCTTGAGGCCGCCCACGAGGCCCTGCGTGGCCCATGGCACAAGTACACCCCGGTGAACGGCTACCTCGATCTGCGCGAAGCCATTGCCCGCAAGTTCGAGCGCGACAATGGGCTCTCCTACACCGCCGAACAGATCGTGGTGAGCACCGGCGCCAAGCAGAGCATCATGAACGTGGTGATGAGCCTGGTGGGTCCCGGCGACGAAGTGGTGATCCCCGCGCCGTACTGGGTGAGCTACTCCGAGCAGGTGCGCCTGGCCGGTGGCACGCCCGTGCTGGTGCACTCCTCCATCGATGAGGATTGGAAGCCGCCCGTGGAGCGCATTGCCGCCGCCATCACCCCCCGCACCCGCCTGCTGATGTTCAGCTCGCCCTGCAACCCCAGCGGATCGGTGCTCAGCCTGGCCGAGCTGGAGGCCTTGGCCGATGTGGTGCGCCAACACCCCGAGCTCTACGTCATCGCGGACGAGATCTACGAGCACATCGTGTTCGATGGCAAGCACCACAGCTTCGCCGCCTTGCCGGGCATGGCCGAACGCACCATCACCGTGAACGGTCTCAGCAAGGCCTGGGCCCTCACCGGCTGGCGCGTGGGCTACATCGGTGCCCCCACCTGGATCGCCCAGGCCGCCACCAAGGTGCAAGGCCAGTTCACCAGTGGCACCAACAGCATCGCCCAGCGCGTGGCCAAAGCCTGCGTGGAGGCCGATCCCGCCCAGCTGCAACCCATGCGCGCCGACTTTCTGCGCCGCCGCGACCTCGTGCTGAACGCCGTACGGAACATCCCCGGCTGGCGCGCCAACGTGCCCCAAGGTGCCTTCTACCTGCTGCCCGATGTGAGCAGCTCCATCAACGGCACCACCATCCGCGGTTCGGTGGACCTGAGCCTGCACCTGCTGGACGCCGCCGGCGTGAGCCTGGTGGAAGGCCGTTCCTTCGGCGCCGAGCACACCCTGCGCATCAGCTACGCCACCAGCGACGCCAAGCTCACCGAGGCCATGGCACGCGTGGCCAAGGCCGTGGCCGCCCTTCAATGAACGCATGAACGACGCGCTGCGCTCCTTCCTTCAAGGCATCCCGGCCACCCGTATGCTGGTGGTGGGCGATGTGATGGTGGACGCCTACCTCTGGGGCCGCGTGGACCGCATCAGCCCTGAAGCACCCGTGCCCGTGGTGCAGGTCACGCGCCGCAGCGCACGGCTGGGCGGAGCCGCCAACGTGGCCATCAACGCACATGCCCTGGGTGCGATGCCCACCGTGCTCAGCGTGGTAGGCGATGATGCCCAGGGCGCCCAGCTCATCGACCTCTTCCGCGAACAGGGCCTGCCGGTGGATGGGCTGCTGCGCTCCGCTGAACGCCGCACTACGGTGAAGACCCGCATCATCAGCGGCCACCAGCATGTGGTGCGTGTGGACGAGGAGCAGGAGGACGACCTGGCACCCGCCGATGAGCAGCGCCTGCTGGATGAAGCGGCACGCCTCATCGCCACTGTGAAGCCGCAGGTGATCGTGCTGGAGGACTACAACAAGGGCGTGCTCACCGAAGCCGTCATCACCGGCCTCATCGCCCAGGCTGCGGCAGCGGGCATTCCAGTGGCGGTGGACCCCAAGCGCGCGAACTTCTTCGCCTACCGCGGCGTTGCCCTGTTCAAGCCTAATCTGAAGGAGCTCCGCGAAGGCCTGAAGACCGAGGTGGATCCGGCCGATGAAGCGTCGGTGGAACGGGCCATTGATGCCCTGCACCACCGCTTGAACAACCGCATTTCCATGATCACCCTCAGCGAACACGGTGTGCAGGTGAAGGCCGAAGGCCACGGCCAACGCTTCCCAGCCCACCCGCGCAAGATCGTGGACGTGAGCGGCGCGGGCGACACGGTGATCGCGGTGGCCGCACTGGCCTTGGCACAACATCTGCCGCCCGCCCACATCGCCCAACTGGCCAACCTGGCCGGCGGTCTGGTGTGCGAGGAAGTGGGTGTGGTGCCGCTCTCCCTGGAACGATTCAGCGCCGAATGCGCACGCCTCAACCTGCCCCAATGAGCGTTACTCCCTACTCGCCGGAAGGCAGCAAGCGTGAACAGGTCGAACAGATGTTCGATGCCATCTCGCCCCGGTACGACCTGCTGAACCGGGTCTTCTCCCTGGGCATCGATCAGGGCTGGCGCCGCCGCGTGATCCGCCTGCTGGGCCGCGAACCGGTGGAGCATCTGCTGGACGTGGCCACTGGCACCGCCGACCTCGCCATCCTGGGCAGCACCAAGGCGGCGCGTGTCACCGGGGTGGACATCAGCGAGGGCATGTTGTCCAAGGGGCGCGAGAAGGTGGACCGCCGTGGCCTCGCCAAGCGGGTGGTGCTGCAGCGCGCCGACAGTGCCGCGCTGCCCTTCCCCGATGCCACCTTCGATGCGGTCACCGTGGCCTTCGGGGTGCGCAATTTCGAAGAGCTGGAACGCGGCCTGCGCGAAATGCTGCGGGTGCTGAAGCCCAACGGCCGCCTCTTCGTGCTGGAGTTCTCCAAGCCCCAGCGCACGCCCATGCGGCAGCTGTTCCGCTTCTACTTCCACCGCGTGATGCCCGTGGTGGGCCGCTCGGTGAGCAAGGACAGTGCGGCCTACACCTACCTACCCAAGAGCGTGGAGGCCTTCCCCGAGGGCGAGGCCTTCCTGCAGCTCTTGCGCAGCGCTGGCGGCCGTGAATGCACCGCAGAAGCCCTCACCGGGGGCATCGCCACCCTGTATTTCGCCCGCAAGTGACCGGCGCCGATCCGCAGCGCACACACGGATCGCCTCCTACCTTCGTTGCCTGTATCATGTCCGCTGCTTCCCTGCTCCGCTCCCTCGCCTTGGTGCTGCTCCTGGCAGGCCCTTCCATGGTCCATGCCCAGAGCAGCGGTGGCGTGAAGGTGGAGAACCTGCCCAACTTCGACCTGCGCCGCTTCCACTTCGGCTTTCTGCTCAGCTACAACACCAGCGACTTCTACACCCGCTTGCGCAGCCGGGCGCCCTTCACCGACTCCCTGTTGGTGCTCAACCACCAGCGCCGTCCGGGCTTCAACCTGGGCATCGTGGCCTCGCTGAACATGGGAAGGAATCTCAGTCTTCGCTTCCTGCCCACGCTGTCCTTCCAAGAGCGTGTGCTCGAGTACCAGTTCCGCGCTCCATCCGGCGAGACCGAATTCTTCCTGAAGCCCGTGGAAAGCACCTACCTGGAGTTCCCCCTGCTGGTGAAGCTGCGCAGCGACCGCATCAACAACTTCGCCGTGTACCTCATCGGTGGCGGCAAGTTCAGCATCGACATGGCCAGCCAGAAGGACGTGAACCAGGCGCTGGACGACGAGACCATCATCAAGCTGGCCAAGTACGACTACAGCGCCGAGGTGGGCGGCGGCTTCGACTTCTTCCTCCAGTACTTCAAGTTCGGCATCGAGCTGAAGACCGGCATCGGCATCCCCAACCTCCTCGTACGCGATGGCACCCGCTTCGACCTGCCGCTGGACGGCCTCCGCTCGAAGACGTACGTGTTGACGTTCACGTTCGAGGGGTGATCGAACCTGTTCGCGCAGCTGCCTTTGCGTGCAATGGCCGGGATCCGGCCCGATCTTTCCACATTTGTTAAATCTTGGAGAACTGACATTGATCAGTTGCAAATGCCGTGTTGATCGACTAAGTTCGATCAACAATTCGCTTGTTATGCACACGGCACACGGCACACGGCACACGGGCTTCGGGCAAGCATTGAACGTTCGTACCGTTATCTACTGATCGCGATGCTCACCTCAGGCTCCACGATCAGCCTGTGGGGCCAGGTACTGGAGGCCAGCCTAAGTCCGTCCATCTACAACGGCTACAACATCTCGTGCTTCGGGAAAAAGGATGGGGCGCTTGATGCCACCGTGGCCGGTGGAACACCACCCTATACCTATCAATGGTCAACCGGTGATGTCACCGAGGACCTCAGCGGGCTGCCGAGCGGCTATTACGAGCTAACGGTAGCAGATGCTGTTGGTGATAAGGTACAGGTCGCCTACACCTTGACCGAACCGGAGGACATGAAGGTGGAACTGGATCCCTTCAAGTACCCCAGTGGCCATAACGTTAGCTGCTACGAGTGCTACAACGGCAGCATCGATGTCACCGTTTCCTACGGCGTTCCGCCCTACACCTATCCTATGATTGGGGCGATGAGGTCTTCACGCAGGACCGTTCAGGACTTGGTGCGCTGGTGTATAAGGTGCGTGTGACCGATGCCAACGGGTGTGAGACCAGCTCGGACCAGGTACATCTGCGGCAGCCGGATAGTGACGACTGGAAGATGACCGGGAATGCCAATACCAGTCCGAGCACACAGTACATCGGCACCAGCGATGCCACGGACCTGGTGTTCAAGACCAATGGCGCTGAGGCCTTACGCCTATTGAGCAACGGCGACGTGCAAGTGGATGCGCTCACTGGCGCGGATGAACGGCTGGTATACGTGGATGTGTACGGCACGCTGAAAAAAGGACCACCATTGAATGAGCAGATGTCGGACATCCCTTGGTATCTGGGTGGCAATGTGAATGTCACAGCTTCCACCAACCGTATCGGACCCGTGAACGATCTGCCATTCAGGCTCATTACGAACGATATCGAGCGTATGCGGCTCACCAATACCGGTCTTGTAGGTATCGGCACCACAGCTCCACAGGACCAATTGGAGGTCCATACCGAACTGCCGCGGAGTGGTCTAACCCTGAATAACATCCGCACGGATGACAATGCACACACCGAAGTACGCTTCTCGAAAAATGGCAACGTACTGTGGGCCATTGGTTGCGACTTTGACGCGAACGGCGGACAGGATTTTTTCCTGTGGGACAACCCCAGCACATCGAAACGATTGGTGGTAACGGCCCAGGGGAAGGTGGGCATCGGTACAGAGCCACCCACCAACAGCAACAGCATCTACAAGCTGTATGTGGGCGATGGCATTGCCACCCGCGATGTGAAGGTCACTGCGCAGAACTGGCCTGACTTCGTGTTCGAGCCGGACCATGCCCTGCTGAGCTTGCCTGACTTGCGCACCTACCTGAAGCAGGAAAAGCACTTGCCGGGCATTCCCTCTGCCACTGAAGTGGCCGTTGCCGACGGTGTGGAGTTGGGCGACATGCAACGGCGCTTGTTGCGTACAGTGGAGGAACAGGCCCTTTACATCCTGCAGCTGGAAGAACGCCTTGCGCGATTGGAGCAACTGCTGGTGGAACTTATGGCCCGCTGACCATGCGCCACCTACGCACTTTACTGATCGTGATGGGCCTTCATGTAGGAGGGCTTTGCGCCGGCCAATACCCTGGTCTGGTCACGTTGGAAGGCAAACAATTCAAAGTTGATGGCAGTGATCTGTATCCTGTAGTTCTGAATTTCTCAGTAAGTCACTTATGTGGCTGTGACCCTACGATCGGTCCACCAGCTAGCCCCAACGGCGTCTACTTCAGTATTGACCGGGACTATGGCCCCTCTACGGGATTTGACTGCGTCTCCGAGCAATCTTGTGATGCACAGCTGTTAGCCTCGCTCCAGCAAGTGGTCGACCTTGGATTCAATACGATACGCTTGGTAGGTGTGGCACCACATTATCGTCATCGCTACGACCTTGGGCCTCCTCAAGATCCGAACAACCGCAGCTTTTCGTATACGCTAATGTCCCAGAACGGCCAACGCGGTTGGGTAGACCTTGACGGCGCTGCATTTGACGGCCCCCAGAGCAATGCCTACTTCGACCGTATTGAGCATTTGCTCGACTTGGCCGGCAGCATAGGCCTCAAGGTCATCCTACTCTGCGTGGAAAAAGGTCCTGCTAATGAAGCATTGGGCATGTACAAAATGTGGCCGACCTACGATGAGGAGGCGTCTAACCACTACAGGAACTACTTGGCTGCACTTTCGGCCAGGCTTAATGGTCATCCGGCACTTTTAGCCTATGACCTGTTCAATGAACCTGTGTGGGCAGAGATCCATGTTGATGCGAACATGTCTAAATGGAAAAAAGTCGATATATGTCGGTTCGTAACGGAATGGAGCGAGGGTATACGCCAAAGCGACCCAGATCATTTGATAACGATCGGTGGAACAGGACACGAAGAATTGGAGAATTTCGATCTCAGTCTTCTAAAAATAGACTTTTACTCGTTACATATTTATCTTTTCGGAAGCTTCGATGGATCTTTCGATCTTGAGCGAACGAAGGAGCGCTACCGTGGGCACATGCATTGGATGAGCCAGCAATGTCCAATGCCGTGGATCATTGGCGAAACGAGTTTCTCTGCCAACGACGATATGAACGATTGGCCACACACCGGCCCATCGGCGGCCCAACATCAATGGCCGTATATGCACGGGAACGAACAACAGCAAGCCGAATTTGCACAATGGTCGTTCGACCTTACGCGTCAATGCGGTGGCTCCGGTTGGTCGTGGTGGGCATTCCAGGAGGTGAATTGGTGGAACTTGTCCGACATAGGACAATGGAACTTAACTGCAGGAGATATGCGCGAACTATACTACGGAATGCATTATTTAGGTGATGGAACCGCAAATTGGTTGGAAAAGCCTGTTTGTGATGTGGTGCGGGCACTATCCCCCGCTCCCATGCCCACTTCCCCAGGCTCAGAACCATTGAACTATCGCAACCCATACGACCTGGTACCGGCCGTTGTATCATCAGGCAGCTTGATCGATCAATACGGGCTTCCGATCGAACATGCCAAAGTGCGCACGGTTTGGGCAAATGAAATCAATGGTCAATATACATGGACAGGACAGTATACCTTCACAGACCATTCTGGTCAGTTCGAATTGTATGTACAACCTGTTATGCAGAATACTATTAGCACATTCATCGGCGCCGAGGCTTCCTCTGTTGGAGGCGAAAACTTGGTCTGGGGCTATTGGGGAGAATTCGACCCTGTACCACAAGGTTCTACTGCCATAATGGAACGAGCGGCCTTCGAGTTCGACGGTGTGGTGGCCAACCTGAACATACCGTCCACCAGCGCTACCAGCTCCCTCCTGTACCAAGGATGGAGCGCACTGAGCGTGTATAATGTGAACGTACAGTCCACACCGGACCCTGGCGCCACTCACGTGGAAATGACCGCACGAGATGAGGTACACATCACAGGGGAGTTCCATGCTCAGCATGGTAGTTCCGCACACGTATACCTTTCGGAAACATCTGCGCCTTGCACCGACCCCAGTTTCACGGCGTTGGTACCCGTTACTAATTCGGCTGAAACAGCCTCCGCGGCATCAACGAAGAAGATCGAGCTCAACTTCAAGACCATCGACCAGCCAGTGGTCCAGGTGTACCCCAATCCGACCGACGGCTTGGTGACATTGACATGGTCCAGCAACGATAGGTTAGATTACAGTGTGGTGGACCCCGAAGGCCGAACGATCATGAACGGCAGCAGTACAGAGCCACCTGCTTTGCTCGATCTACGCGACCTTGCCGATGGCGCGTATCTCCTCTCTTGGAGATCCGCTATGCAGCAAGGATCACGGACCGTAGTGCTCAACCGATCACGCTAAACCTGTAGCCATGAGATCCATCGCATCCAACATCAGCGCTCTCGTGCTCGCCTGCTTGATCGGCTCACCAAGCAACGGCCAGAACGTGCATTGGGCGAAAGTAGTGACCGGCGGTTGGTCAGAAGGCATTTTAGGTATCATGATCGACCAAACGGGCAGTGTCTATTCGTGCGGATGGGCGAGCAAGGATTTCGACTCGCCACCCAACATAGACGGCCACTTGCTGGACATTAGCACGGTGCAGGATGCCCTGCTGGCGAAGTTCGATGCCGATGGCACCTATCAATGGAGTATTACACCAGGTGGGGAACGCTATCCAACAACGCTCAACGAACGTGAAACCGCCATCTTTGTCAAAGAACTTCCTGATGGAAGCGGTATCGTTTTAGCCGGTAATTTTGATTCACAAGGAGCATTTTTCGGGACCGGATGTCCTCAACCGACCGGCAGCAGCACCTATATCGCACATTACGACCCCAACGCTGCTTGTATGGCCCTGAACATAACGCCCGGCTGGCTCCAGCATATGGCCATGGATAGTATGGGCAATAGCTATGCCATAAGCAAGACCGATTGGGATTCCCAAGTATCCGTAATGAAAGTAGACCCCACCGGCACACTGCTCTGGGTTCGCACGCTGGGATCGGAGTTCCTACCCAATGCCATGCTGCTTCACGGTGACACCCTGGTCATGGCGCTTTCCACCAACGCCAACTCCACCCTGCTTGGCAACGCCATTCCCGCACAAGCACCCTTGGGTGATGCTCTTATTGTAAGGTTGGACACCAGCGCGCAGGTCCTTTTTTCGTCAGCAACCTTCACCTCCGACAGTTCGGTAGCGGCGGAAGACCTGCACCTGCAGCACGATGGATCGCTACTCTTCGCGGGTCGCTTTCGCTTCCAACTGCATCTGCCAGCGGATACCATCGAAGGGGACCTCGGCAGTGAAACGCAGTTCATAACTCGACTGGGTGCCGGGGACATACCAGAACAGATAACCTTGGTCAGTAAAGGCGAAGCCAACCCCAGTTGGATCAAGTTGGCACCTGTGCCGGACGGCTCCTTCTACCTGTCTACGACCATAAGCGACACGGTCACGATCGCGGGAATCACGATAGCACCGCAAACTGAGAATGACATACTGATAGCACGCATAGGATCGATGGGCTCACTTATGGGCAGTAACCAAGGAGGGCCTGTTTGGGGCGCATACACCAACGTGACCGTAGACCACAATGGTAGTGTGCTCATTACAGGAAGGTTCATTTACAATGTCAACTTTATGGGAGTCCAGCTAAGCGGGGATGTAATGGACTCATTCCTGATAAAAACGGATGCGATCACTGGTATCCAGTCCTTCAGCAACCCGGAGAGCAGCGGCCTGCACATCTACGCCAACCCTACCAACGGCATCTGCACCATCGACCTGCCCACTTCATTAAGCCCCAGCGACGACCTGTTCCTAAGTGTGTACGACAACACCGGCCAGTTGGTGCAGCGGGCGCCCCTGCAATACACCGATGGCGGCATCCGCCTGGATGTGCGCGCACAGGCCAAAGGCATCTACCACGTGGAGCTGGGCGATGGCAGGCAGCGGTACACGGGCACGATCGTGTTCGAGTGAACGGCGAGAGGCCTCCATCTCCCGCCACCCCCGATCTTCGCGCCATGGAGCGCACGGTGGACATCGCCTTATCGCTTGCGGAAGCGCATGACCCCGTGCTGGTGCGCTCAGCGGCGGCCGAGGCTGCGGGCCTATCCGCCGAGCGGGTGCAGCGCAGCAGCGTGCTCAAACGCTCCATCGATGCCCGTTCCAAGCGATCGTTGTACCGCCTACGGGTGCTGGTGAGCACTGAAGCAGAGAACCTCGGTCAGATCGATCATGTCGTGATGGACCCCGAAGGCCGAACGATCATGAACGGCAACAGTACAGAGCCACCTGCTCTGCTCGATCTGCGCAACCTTGCCGACGGCACGTATCTCCTCTCTTGGAAAACCGCTATGCAGCAAGGATCACGGACCGTAGTGCTCAGCCGCTCTCGCTAAACGTACACCCATGAAAAACATCGCTTCCAATATCATCGCTCTTGTGATCGGCTGCTTGATCGGCTTGCCAGGCAACGGCCAGAGCGTGCATTGGGCGAAAGTAGTGACCGGCGGTTGGTCAGAAAGCATATTAGGGATGACTATCGACCAAACGGGCAACGTGTATGCGTGTGGATGGGCAAGCAGGGATTTCGACTCGCCACCCAACATAGATGGCCATCTACTGGACATTAGCACGGTAAAAGATGCCTTCCTTGCAAAGTTCGATAGCGATGGCACTTATCAATGGAGCATTACACCTGGTGGGGAACGCTATCCAACAACGCTCAATGAACGTGAATCGGGCAATTATATCAAGGAAATGCCTGATGGAAGCGGTATCGTATTGGCCGGGAACTTTGATTCAGAGGGAGCATTTTTCGGGACCGGCTGTCCACAGCCGACCGGTAGAAACACCTTTGTCGCACATTACGACCCCGATGGTGCTTGTATGGCCCTGAACGTGATGGTCGGTGGGATCCAGCATATGACCATGGATAGCATGGGCAATAGCTATACCGTGAGTAAGACCGATTGGGCTTCCCAAGTTTCCGTGA
>JALOLX010000095.1 GCA_025455765.1 Flavobacteriales bacterium
GCCCAGCAGCTTCACTCCGAACGGTGATGGGGTGAACGACCTGTTCCGGCCGCAGTTCGACTGTGTGGTGCAGGACTACCTCATCCGGATCTTCGACCGCTGGGGGCGGGAGTTGTGGACCAGCGCTGACCCCTTGGCCGCCTGGGAGGGTGGGGGGGAAGGCAGCGTGCGGGACGGCATCTATGCGTGGACCCTCCAGCTACGCCCCAATACGGTGAACGAGAATACGCTACGGAAGCTGCGGGGGCATGTGGTGCTGTTGCGGTGAGGGGGGGCTACACCTCTGATCGGCCCGCAGGTTTTCCTCATATCAAGATCAAGCAGCTCCATTCTTCAGTGAACGTGCAGCACTTCGGCCAACACGGTGGAGGTGGAACTGGTGGGCTGGTCCCGTAACGACTAAGCGATGACATTCAATAAGAAATTGGCGGCGGACAAGATCAAGGCAAAGCTTACGGCGCTTGTTGAGGAACGCCATGGCAGGCGACTCTGGAGCGGCCTTGTGAAGAAGTCGTTCATTGAACTGGCGGACGAGTTGGACTTGAAGGTGGCTACGGCAGGGGCGGCGGCTCAGGTCGAAGGGGCACGCAGACCTGACTGGCATGAATGGCTGTATGACCTGGTCTGGTATACCAGCGAACGAGATGAGGACACGGGGATCGAGCGGACCACATCGATCCCGCTTGTGATGGAGTGCGAATGGGATGCTTCGCTGGAAGGCATGGCCCTCGATTTCGATAAGCTGTTGGTGGCCAATGCGGACCTACGTGTACTGGTGTGCGGTGAGTATCCGGACTTCAAGCGCGACGATGTGTTCACCTATTGCGAAAGGGCATTACAAGGCTTTGCACGGACCAGACCCGGGGATGTCGTTCTGGTGTTCGTGATCCCAGAAAAAGGTAAGCCTGAATGCAAGGCGTTCAACGGCGATCATCCGGCCACCTGAGCGCTCCAACGGATATCCGGACAAAGGTCAACCGTTCAGCAGGGTAGGGGAGCGCCTCAGAACCCACCCACCCCCGGCCCCACGGGCACACCGCCGTTGAGGTGCGCGTGTAGCGCGGCTTCGTTGGGGATCATTACGCGGCGGGCCTTGCTGGTCCCGTTCCTCATGATCCAGGTGCTGCAAGGATGAGCAAGGAACGATGCTTGTGCTCAAGGAAGTGGAAAATGCCTGGCGCCATGTCCAATATCAGTTCGGCAAGGCGCGTAGTGGACGTATTGCCGCAACGGAGCCACACCACCTTAGGCGGATGTCCCATCAATACGCTCATCTGCTGGAAGTCCTTGTCCTTTGTTAGGATGCAGTAACCATGGCTGCGCGCATAGCTCCATACCTCACGGTCATCCGCCTCGATCAGACCAAGCTGCTTCACATGAACGCTATTGGGGAACACGTCGGAGAGAAGTCCTTCCAAACGCGCCGGAAGGTTCTCATCGATCAGGAGTTTCATGCCGCGGACGGAATGACCATGGTGCCCTTCTCACGGTCGGCAGCGTAGGCGAGACAGGCCAGCACGTCATCTTGGTTCAGTTCTGGGAAGTCCTCCAGGATCTCAGGGATGGACATCCCTCCAGCCAGGTATTCCAGCACATCCCCCACGGTAATGCGCATACCCCGGATACAGGGCTGCCCGCTGCGCTTCCCGGGCTCGATGGTGATGATCTTGCGGTAGTCCATTCCACCCAAAGATAACACGTTCAGAACCCACCCACCCCCGGCCCCACGGGCACACCGCCGTTGAGGTGCGCATGTAGCGCGGCTTCGTTGGGGATCATTACGCGGCGGGCCTTGCTGCCTTCGAAGGGGCCGAGCACACCGGCGGCTTCCAGCTGGTCCACGATGCGGCCTGCGCGGTTGTAGCCCAGCTTCAGCTTGCGTTGGATGAGGCTGGTGCTGCCTTGCTGCGTCTGCACCACCAGGCGCGCGGCTTCTTCGAACATGCTGTCGCGCTCGCCATCGTCCAGCTCCACGCCGCCTTCGCCATCCTCCGTGGGCACTTCGGGGAGGATCAGGGCATCGGGGTAGCCGCGTTGGCCGCCGATGAACTCGGTGATCTTCTCCACCTCAGGGGTGTCCACGAAGGCGCACTGGATGCGGATGAGGTCGTTGCCGGTGCTCAGCAGCATGTCGCCGCGACCGATGAGCTGCTCGGCGCCGCCCGCGTCCAGGATGGTGCGGCTGTCGATCTTGCTGGTGACACGGAAGGCGATGCGGGCCGGGAAGTTGGCCTTGATGGTGCCGGTGATGATGTTGACGCTGGGGCGCTGCGTGGCGATGATCAGGTGGATGCCGATGGCACGCGCCAACTGGGCCAGGCGCGCGATGGGCGTCTCCACCTCGCGGCCCGCGGTCATGATCAGGTCGGCGAACTCGTCCACCACCAGCACGATGTAGGGGAGGTAGCGGTGGCCGTTCTCCGGGTTCAACCGGCGGCTGATGAACTTGGCGTTGTACTCCTTGATGTTGCGGACCTGTGCATCCTTCAACAGCTCGTAGCGCTCGTCCATCTCGATGCACAGGCTGCTGAGGGTGGCCACCACCTTCTTGGTGTCGGTGATGATGGCTTCGCCCTCACCCGGCAGCTTGGCCAGGAAGTGCCGCTCGATCTTGTTGAAGAGCGTGAGTTCCACCTTCTTCGGGTCCACCAGCACGAACTTGATCTGGCTGGGGTGCTTCTTGTAGAGCAGGCTGACGAGGATGGCGTTCAAGCCCACCGACTTGCCCTGTCCCGTGGCACCGGCCATGAGCAGGTGGGGCATCTTGGCGAGGTCGGTGACGAAGGTCTCGTTGCTGATGGTCTTGCCCAGCACGATGGGCAGGTCCATGGTGGTGTTCTGGAACTTCTCGCTGGCCACCACGGCGCGCATGCCCACCACCTGCGGCTTGCTGTTGGGCACTTCGATACCGATGGTGCCCTTGCCCGGGATGGGGGCGATGATGCGGATGCCGAGCGCGGCCAGGCTCAAGGCGATGTCGTCCTCGAGGTTCTTGATCTTGCTGATGCGCACCCCGGCCTTGGGGATGATCTCGTACAAGGTGACCGTGGGGCCGATGGTGGCCTTGATCTTGTCGATGCCGATGTTGTAGTGGCCCAGGGTCTCCACGATGCGGTCCTTGTTGGCCTCCAGCTCTTCCTTGGTCACGGTGACCTCACCAGTGCCGTGGTCCACCAGCAGGTCCAGCGGGGGCGGCTCGTAGCTGCTGAGGTCGAGCGTGGGATCGTACTCCCCGAACTCCTGTAGCTTGGCCTCGATCTCGTGTTCGCTGAGTACTTCTTCGGCCTGCGCCACCTGCACGTCCATGCCGTTGAGATCGCCGGCCAGCTCCTGCACGGGCGACACCATGGGACGCACCACCTCGAAGGGCGAGGTCTCCAGCTCCAACGTGGCAGGCTCTTCCTCCACGTCCTCTTCGACCGCTTCCTCCACCTCCTCTTCGCTCAGCTCTTCTTCGTCCACCGCATCATCGTCGGTGACGTCCTCCGCGTCCAGCTCGGCATCGTCCAGCTCCTGCGCTGCGACGGGTACCGGGGGGGGCGGTGCTTCGGCGGTCTTCACCCGCACGCCACTGACCGGTGCGGGCGCAGGGGCCTCGTCGACCTCCTCCTCCTCTTCGGTGATGCGGCTGCTGCGTTCCTTGAGGCGCTGGAAGAAGTCGCCCAGCCAATTGAACTGCAGGTTGAACGTGTAGGCGGCGAAGGCGGTGGCACTGAACACCAGCAGGGCACCGGCGCCGAAGTTGCCCAGCAGGGCGGTGAGGTGACGGGTGATTGCGAAGCCCACGCCACCGCCGAGGAACATGTACTCGCCGCGGAAGAAGAAGCCGAAGAGGGCCGGCAGCCACACGAGCGCCATGGCGGTCCAGCCCAGGGTGCGGCGTACGGGCAGCAGCCAGGTGCCCAACAGCAGGCGCACGCCACCGAGGAAGCTCCACAGCGGCAGGGCGAAGGCAGCGAGGCCGAACCAGGTATAGATGAACTTATTGCTCAACAGCGCGCCGAACTTGCCCAGCCAGTTCTCGGCCCGGATGCTGGGATCGAAGATGGCGCCCCACGGACGGCCCACGAGGTCCTGATCGATGCGCCAGGTGAAGAGGAAGCTGATGAAGGCCACGATGAGGTAGAAGGCGCTGAGCACCATGAACAGGCCCACCACCTTGTGCGTGCGTTCATCGGCCAGCAGGGCCTTGAAGCGGGCCCAGCGCCCCTCGGCTGCAGGCGCTGCTTCAGCGGCACGGCGGCGGCGCTTGGGCGTGGGCTCCTCCTCGGGCACGCTCTCTCGGATACGGTTGGTCTTGGCCACGGGCAATACGGGTTGGCGCGCTGCACGCGCGATCGATCAAAAGTACCGGGGTGCAGAGGGGCAACGCGGCCCGAGGCCTGGCTATTATCAACAGTCCACCGTTCGCCTTGTACGAATACACAGCGGCCGCCCTGTTCAGGAGCGGCCGCCGATCAAGATCGTGGTGGGATCACATGCTGAAGGTGCCGAGCACTTCAGCCAGTTCGTGGTGCAGCACTTCAGGCTTCACCTGCTCGAACTCCTGCTTCGGGGTGAACTTGGCGGGATCCACTTCTGATGGGGTGACGGAGAGGGCGGTGAGCCGCATGCGCATGCCGTACTGCACCACATCGTAGCGCAGCAGCACGCCGGGGATCTCGGCGAACGGACCGAACCAGTTGGGGTTGGCGATGTGGATCTTGTCGGTGTACCACAGCTCGCATTCCACCTGGTCCATGGCATCGAACACGGCCACGGCCTTGCGGCAGGGGTAGCCGGCGATGGTGTCCACGGCGTTGGTGTAGAGGATGGTGGGCTTGTTGGCCGCAGGGTTGAAGAGCTCCAGGTCGGAAGGGGCCATGTGGGCCACGATCTTCTTGCTCATCAGGCTCAGGTGGTAGTCCATGGCCTGGTCGCTGTTGTTGGTGACCATGGAGGTGCGGAACACGCCCATGCCCGCGCTGAGCTCGGCCACCTGCTTGTCCTCTTTGAAGGTGAGGGTGCTGCGTTCGGGCAGCATGCCGGCCATCAATCCGTTGGGGTCGTAGTCGGGGAAGCTGAGCGCGTACTCGATGACGCCCTCGGCCACGCGCTGTTCGAGCAGGCTGCTGTTGCAGCTGTTGCACAGCATGGCGACCAAGGGAAGGAACAGGGCGGCGTGGCGTAGGTTCATCGGGGCTGAAGGAGCGTTCGTCCGCTTGTGTACGGTGGTCTGTCGGAAAGGGTTGCAGGGCCCGCCATGCGCCGCGGCCCGATGTCCAAGAGCCCGGGTGTTACCTTTGCCAACGGCCAAGCACGCACGAATGGAACTACGATTGATCGAAGCCGCCTCGGAGATCGGGGCCGGAAAACGCGGCGCCAGCATGGGCATGGCAGCCCTCCGCGTGGCGGCCTGGAAGCTGGGCAGCGAGCTGTTCGGCCATGCCGAAGAGAGCATCCTGCGCGATGAGAACGATGTGCTTTACGAGGACGATACCTCGCCCAACGCCCACCACATCGACGGCCTGATCCGCTTCGAGAGCGACCTCGCCTATGAAGTGTATAAGTACCTGAGGAATAATATTTTCCCTATCGTTGTCGGAGGTGATCATTCGATCGCCATCGGCTCGGTCTCCGGCACCAAGATGGCCTTTCCCGACCAGCGCGTGGGCGTGGTGTGGATCGATGCCCACGCCGATCTGCACACCCCCTGGACCACCCCCAGCGGCAACGTGCATGGCATGCCCCTGGCCCTGCTGATGCAGATCGAGAAGAAGGGCAAGAACCGCCCCCAGGTGTACACCATGGACACGTGGGACCGGCTGCGGAAGATCGGCGTGAGCAGCCCCAAGCTGTTGCCCAGCGACCTGGTGTTCATCGCCCTGCGCGACTACGAGCCGGAGGAGGAAGCCATCATCAAGGAGTACGGCATCAAGGTGATCACCGTGGATGAGCTGCGCGCCCGTGGTGCCGAAGCCGTGGTGCAGGAGACCCTTAGCCACCTCAGCGCTTGCGACAAGCTGCACATCAGCTTCGACGTGGACAGCCTGGACCCGTCCATCAGCGTGGGGACGGGCACCCCGGTGCCGCATGGACTTTCCCTGGCCGAAGCGAGCACCCTGCTCAGTGGCTTCTGCCGCGAGCCCAAGACCGCC
>JALOLX010000096.1 GCA_025455765.1 Flavobacteriales bacterium
GCACCATCGATGCCATCGTCAGCGACCACCGCCCCGAGGACCGCGAGCACAAGTTGGTGGAATACGGGCAGGCGGCCTTTGGCATCATCGGTCTGGAGACCCAGTTCGCTGTGGCCAACACCGCCATGAAGGGGCACATGAGCCTGCGGCGGCTGATCGAGCGTTTGAGCCACGGGCCGCGCGCGGTGATCGGTCTGCCTGTGCCGCACATCGCCGAAGGTGAAGTGGCCGAGCTCACCCTCTTCGATCCGGAGGTGAACTGGACCTGTGAAGAGGCTGATCTGGTGAGCCGCTCACACAACACCCCCTTCCTGGGTCAGCGCTTCGCCGGTCGGGCACACGGCATCATCAGCAACGGACAGGTGGTGCTTCACCCCTGAGGGCGCTCATCGAGCCGCTTCGGTGCAGCGAGCGAGCAATTCGCGTTGCACAGCGGCGCAGCCGTCCTTCGCATACCATGCATGGAGCGCCTCCTTCATGGCCTCACTATCGCGTTGCTCCTTGGGGATGGCCAGGAAGCTGTCCACCACCGCCTGTGCGGGTTCAGGGCGCGGCCCCCACGTGAAGAGCTCGGCGCCAGTCGCATCATCGATGGCCACGAGCTTGGGAATGCTGCGCCCACCGCGGGTCAGGTACAGGTCCATCAGTTCCGGATGCTCATCGCGGAATACAAAGCGGACCTGAAGTCCAGGCGTACGTTCCGCCAAGTGCACCATGGCGGGGCAACATTGTGCTGCATCGCCGCACCAATATTCCGTAAGCACCAGCCAGGTCTGCGGGGAGCGGATGGGGAGTCCGGCCTGAAGCTCAGGCAGCACCTGCATGCGGGTATTCCAGCGGCGGGCCCTTGCGAGGTTCAGCTTGGTGTAGGCCACCAGTGCTTCGGACCGATCGGGACCGGAGGTGCTGCCAGCAGCCACCACTTGCTCGAAGCCAGCGTGGTACTCAGCGGGTCCCAAGGCGCTCGCGAGGGCTGCTTGGATCAGTTGGTCGCGGCTCATTGTCCGGCGGTCGCCGAGCTATCAGCCATGGCCTTGAAGCGTGCGATCAGCTCTTCGTCCGTGTACTTCAGGTTCTCGATCGCTTGTCGAGCTTGTGCGGCGTACGCGTGGTCCGGATAGGCGCTGATCAGGGCCTTGTAGGCCATCTCCGCTTCGCCCAGCTTGTCCAGGTCCGCATCGATCACGAAGGCCTTGAGGTAGTAGGTATCGGGCAGCTTCTTCCACGAGGGATAGTCGCGGATGATGCGGTCGTACAGGAAGATGCTCTGCTGCGGGTCCTTCATGCTGCGCGCCACGCCGGCCGCCCGGAACAGGTATTCCGGTGCGAGGCTGTCGAGCGGCATGGCCGTGGCGTAGGCCTTGTACACGTCCAAGAGGGCCTGGGCATTGCGCTGTTCGAAGAGCCCACTGTTGAAGAGGGAGTCTTCCATCCGTTGGATGCGGCCGCGCATTTCAGCGGCCTTGGCAGCCTTCTCGTCCACGGGAGCATCCGTGCCGCAGGCGAAGAGCAGCACGGCAGAAGCGATGGTGATCAGGGAACGCATGTTCATTTGGTCACTGGGAAACGCATTTTGTATCGGGCATCGCACTTCCCTTTGCCGATATCGCGGAGCTTGCCTTGGAGCAGGCGTTGGCGCAGGGGCGCGAGGTGATCGGTGAAGAGGATGCCATCAAGGTGATCGTGCTCGTGTTGGATCACGCGTGCCGCGAAGCCGCTGAACTCCTCTTCATGCTCGTTGAACTGCTCATCCTGGTACTGCAACACGATCCGTTCGGCGCGGTAGACCTCCTCGCGGATGCCGGGAATACTGAGGCAGCCTTCTTCAAAGCCCCACTCCTCCCCTTCCTCCTCCACGATGTAGGGATTGATGAAGACCTTCTTGAAGTCCTTCAAATGCGCTTCTTCGGTGGGCTTGCCGTCCTCATCTTCAGCGAAGGGCGAAGCGTCCACGATGAACAGGCGGATGCTCTGTCCGATCTGGGGTGCGGCCAGACCAACGCCGTTCGCTTCGTACATCGTCTCGAACATATCGGCGATGAGCTGCTCCAGACCTGGATGGCCCGGTTCGATGTCCTTGGCGACCTTCTTCAGGACAGGGTCGCCGTATGCGCGGATGGGAAGTATCATGGGAACGGCCGCAAAGGTAACGGTGGCCGGGGTGCCGGTCGCTGCCGTTGCTCAACCGGGGTTGGCATCCAGCCAGCTTTGCAGGAGGATGGTGGCGCTGATGCGATCGAGCTGGCCCTTGTCGCGCCGGGCCATGCGCCCTTTGCCACTGGCCATCAAGGTCTGTTGCGCCATGCGACTGGTGAAGCGCTCGTCCACGGGCTGCACCCACTGACCTGGGAAGGCGCGCCGGAGGTGGCCGATGAACTCCTGCACTGCGGCAGTGGCATCCGTGGGACGTCCGTCAAGGTTGACGGGCAGCCCCACCACGAAGCCGTCCACCTGCTCCCGGGCCACATAGGCCTTCAGGTAAGCGAAGAGTTCGGGCGTGGGCACCGTATCCAGTGCTGTGGCGATGATGCGCAGGGGGTCGGTCACGGCCAGTCCGGTCCGCTTCAGACCGTGGTCGATGGCAATGACACGGGGCATGGGATGCGAAGGTCGGACAAGGCGCCCATCTTTGCACCATGCATGAACTGATCGAGAAGGCATGGAACGACCGCAGCATGCTGCGCGACGAGGAAGTCATCCTGGCTATTGAAGGCGTGATCGAACGGCTTGACCGGGGTGAGCTGCGTGTGGCTGAGCCCTCCACCGCGCTCGGGCTGACAGCCACACCGAACGATGGTCAACCTGTCACTCGGAGCGCAGCCGAGGAGTGGCAGGTGAACGAATGGGTGAAGAAGGCCGTGCTGATGTACTTCCCCATCAAGCAGATGCACACCTTCGAGGTGGGTCCGCTGGAGTTCCACGACAAGATCCCGCTGAAGAAGCACTATGCCAAGCTGGGTGTGCGTGTGGTGCCCCATGCCATTGCGCGTCACGGCAGCTACTTGGCACCCGGCGTCATCCTTATGCCCAGCTATGTGAACATCGGCGCCTACGTGGACGAGGGCACCATGGTGGACACCTGGGCCACGGTGGGTAGTTGCGCGCAGATCGGCAAGCATGTACACCTCAGCGGTGGCGTGGGCATCGGTGGCGTGCTGGAGCCCGTGCAGGCCGCACCGGTGATCATTGAGGATGGCTGCTTCATCGGATCCCGCGCCATTGTGGTGGAAGGCGTGCATGTCGGGAAGGAAGCCGTGCTCGGCGCCAACGTGGTGCTCACCGCTAGTACCCGTATCATCGACGTGACGGGCCCTGAGCCCAAAGAGATGCGCGGCTATGTGCCACCGCGCTCCGTGGTCATCCCCGGCACGGTGCCGAAGAAATTCCCGGCGGGCGAGTACGGTGTGCCCTGTGCGCTCATCATCGGCCAGCGCAAGGAAAGCACGGACAAGAAGACCAGTTTGAACGAGGCGCTACGCGAGCATAACGTGGCGGTGTAACCCATGCGGATCCTTCGCCCCATCGCACTGCTCGTGCTGGCCTTGCTGCTCGATGGCTGCACGGTGGGGCGTTTCGTGAAGTGGAACTTCGCCGACCGCCGTGACCACAAGAAGTTCCCCACGCGCCCCCTCCCCGCTTCCCCCGAACCCTTCCAGTACCCCGTTGCGGCGAAGGAGATCGGTCCGCGCACGGCGAACTACAAAGGGGAACAGATCCCCTTCGACACCTGGCTGGAGAAGCACAAGACCACGGCCTTCCTGGTGATCCGGCGCGATACCATCGTGTACGAGCGCTACTTCAAGGGCTACGACGAAGCCCACGTGCACCCCTCCTTCTCCATGGCCAAGTCGGTGGTGAGCATGCTCATCGGTACCGCGATCGCGGACGGACTGATCCGGGACGTGCAGCAGCCTATCACCGACTTCATCCCCGAGCTGAAGGCCAACGGCTTCGAGGGCGTCACCATCGAGCACGTGCTGCAGATGACCAGTGGCATCGATTTCAACGAGAGTTATGTGAACCCCTTCGGCACCGTGGCCAAGTTCTACTATGGCCGGCAGCTGGAGAAGTACACCTTGAAGCTGAAGTTGAAGCGTCCGCCTGGCACAAAGTGGGAATACGTGAGCGGAGACACCCAGTTACTCGGCCTGCTGCTGATCCGTGCCCTGCGCGCCAAGGGCGATCAACGCACGCTTACCGAATACCTCAACGACCGGCTGTGGCGACCGCTCGGCATGGAGCATGCGAGCTCGTGGAGCATCGACAAGAAGAAGGACGGCATCGAGAAGGCCTTTTGCTGCATCAACGCCCCGGCCCGCGACTTCGCCAAGCTCGGCTCGCTCTTCCTGCATAAGGGCGAATGGCGGGGCAGGCAGCTGGTGCCACAGGCGTGGGTAGAGACCAGCACCCAGGCTGACACCGCGAACGGAGGCGTCACCCACTACCGCTACCAGTGGTGGTTGCCATTCCCGGACGGTCCGTTCAACGCCGAGGGCATCCTGGGCCAGTTCATTCACGTGGATCCCGCGAACCAACTGGTGATCGTGCGGCTGGGCGGTGGCTACGCCGGTGTGCCGTGGGAGCGGGTGTTCCGCGAGATCACGCCTCTATATGCTCTCCCACGGTAAGCGCATGGAGCTCCTGGTCGTTTTCCTACTCACCCTCGTGAACGGGTTCTTCTCCTTGAGCGAGATCGCCTTGGTGAGCGTGAAACCATCGCGGATACAGGCCTTGGCAGACCAGGGCAGCGCTCGCGCACGGACCATCTTGAAGCTGCTGGCCGACCCGGAAGGCTTCCTCAGCTCGGTCCAGGTCGGCATCACGCTGATCGGTATCGTGAGTGGCGCTTATGGCGGTGCCGCTCTCACGGACGACCTCGAGGCGGTGTTGAGCGCATGGCCAAGCCTGGCGCCGTATGCCCACAACGTGGCCTTGGTGGTGGTCATTGGCGGTATCACCTATTTCACGATCGTGGTGGGCGAGCTCGTTCCCAAGACCATCGCAATGAGCAACCCGGAAGGGATCGCGCTGTTCAGCGCTCCCATCATCAGGACCTTCACCATGGCCACCTTTCCCATCGTGAAGCTCTTGTCGGTGAGCACGACACTTCTGATGAAGCTCGTGCCTGTGACCGAGGATACCAGCGATCGCTTGAGCAGCGAGGAGCTCCGGGCGATCATCCGCACGGCCAACTCACAGGGTATCCTGGATGCGCACGAATCCGAAGCCCACCAGAACCTGTTCCGTTTCAGCGCACAACGGGCGCGGACCCTGATGACCCCACGGGCCCAGGTGGAATGGGTGGACAGTACCCTACCCTTCGCTGCTGTGGTGGAGCAGGTGCGCGGCAGCCTTCGTTCCAAGTTCCCCGTATGTCGCGGGAACCTCGATGAATTGGAAGGCACCTTGAGCGCGAGGGACCTCTTGGAACTGGCCGATGAAGAAGGTGCGCAACTCCAGCAGGTGATCGTACCACCGATCATCGTACCGGAGAATGCTGAAGCCTTTGATATCCTTCGGTTGTTCAAGCGGAACAAGCAGTACATCGCCCTGGTCGTCGATGAGCATGGTCAATTCGAAGGGGTGGTCACGTTGCATGACCTGACCGAGGCCATCGTGGGGGACCTGCCGGACGAGGACGAGGTGGATCAAGGGAATGTCGTCCAACGAGCTGATGGGTCCTGGCTGGTGGACGGGCAAGTGCTCATCGGGGACCTGAACCACCGCTTGGGGCGTGTCATCATGGATGAGGAGGAGACGAGCTACGCCACGGTGGCCGGGTATTTCCTGGGCAAGTTGGAACGGATACCGACACCAGGGGACCGCATCCAGGAGGACCATTTCCTGGGCGAAGTGATGGACATGGACGGCCAGCGCATCGACAAGGTGCTGATCACCGTATTGGACGAATGAAACGCTTCCTCATCATCCAGACCGCCTTCCTGGGCGATGCCGTGCTGGTGACGAGCATCCTGGAGAAGCTGCACGCCCACTACCCGGATGCCGCCATCGACCTCGTGGTGCGCAAGGGCAACGACGGACTGTTCACAGGGCACCCCTTCATTCGGAGACTGTTCGTGTGGGACAACGGAGACTGTTCGTGTGGGACAAGCGCACCGCCAAGAACAAGGCGCTGTTCACCCTCATCGGTGATCTGCGCCAGAACGAGTACGACCACATCATCAACTGCCAGCGCTTCCTAAGCACGGGCCTGATGACGGTTCTGGCGCGGGGGAAGGAGAAGGTCGGCTATGACAAGAACCCGTTGAGCGTCCTATTCACCCGCACGGTGAAGCACGTCATTGGGGACCCTTCGACTAAGCTCAGTGTAACGCCGCATGAGGTGGACCGTCTGAACGCGCTGATCGAGCACCTCACGGACGCGAAGCGGCCTTTGCCACGCCTCTACCCCACAGCGGAAGACCGGGCCAAGGTGGGAACGCTCCTCACCGCACACCTGAAGGGAACCGCTTCCTACGTCTGCATCGCCCC
>JALOLX010000097.1 GCA_025455765.1 Flavobacteriales bacterium
ATCTACGACACGGACGACAGCCGCAGCGTGATCAAGGGCATCCTGAAGGAGTGGCAGCTGGACGACAAGCTGTACAAGCCCAACCAGGTGCACGGCCGCATCAGCATCGCCAAGAACAACCTCATCGGTCCGCTGGAATACCTGGCCAACGCAGAGCTGATGGCGGGCGATGCGAGCGTGGGGCGCGAGAAGATGGGAGAGCTCTACAAGGCCTATGCGGAGAAGTGCTTCCGCGCAGGGGCCATGGATTTCGACGACCTGCTCTTCAACACCGCCCTGCTCTTCCGCGACCATCCGGAGGCCATGCTGAAGTATCAGCAGCGCTTCCAATACCTGCTGGTGGACGAGTACCAGGATACCAACCTGGTGCAGTACAACATCGTGAAGACGCTGGCCGCGCGCCACGAGAACCTCACGGTGGTGGGCGATGACAGCCAGAGCATCTACGCCTTCCGCGGCGCCAACATCCAGAACATCCTCAACTTCCGCAGCGATTACCCGGACCACGCCCTCTTCAAGCTGGAGCAGAACTACCGCTCCACCAAGACCATCGTAGGCGCCGCCAATTCGCTCATCGAGAAGAACAAGGACCAGATCAAGAAGACCATCTGGACCGCCAATGCGGACGGGGAGCGCATCCGTGTGCACCGCGCCCTGAGCGACAACGAGGAAGGTGCGTACGTGGCGCACAGCATCTTCGAGACCAAGATGCAGGAGCAGGTGGCCAACAAGGGCTTCGCCATCCTGTACCGCACCAACGCCCAGAGCCGCAGCATGGAGGAAGCGCTGCGCAAGCTCAACATCCCCTACCGCATCTTCGGCGGCCTCAGCTTCTACCAGCGCAAAGAGATCAAGGACCTCATCAGCTACTTCCGGTTGGTGTGCAACCCCAACGACGAGGAGGCCTTGAAGCGGGTGATCAACTACCCCACCCGCGGCATCGGCGCCACTACGGTCGACAAGCTGCTGGTGGCCGGTGCAGCGAACCAACTGAGCATCTGGGACCTGCTCACCCAACGTTCCGAATTGGTGGACGTGCATGGCGGAACGCGCAAGGCCCTGGCCGACTTCGTGCTGATGATCCAAGGCTTCCAGGCCATGCTCAACAGCCACTCCGCCGCTGTGCTCGGCGAGGAGATCGCCCGCCGCACCGGCATCCTCAAGGACCTCTTCGCGGACAAGACGCCCGAAGGCGTGAGCCGCTACGAGAACATCCAGGAACTGCTGGCGGGGATGAAGGAGTTCAGCGAACGCGATACCGAGGGTGCCGATGTGCCCCGCACGCTCAGCGACTTCCTGATCGATGTGGCCCTGCTGACCGATGCGGACAACGACGACCCGAACGACAACGACCGCGTGAGCTTGATGACCATCCACAGCGCGAAGGGCCTGGAGTTCCCGCATGTCCACATCGTGGGACTGGAAGAAGACCTGTTCCCCAACCTGATGGCCGTGCAGACCCGCGCCGACCTGGAGGAGGAACGCCGCCTCTTCTACGTAGCGCTGACCCGCGCGGAGAAGCGCTGCACGCTGAGCTACGCCATGAGCCGCTACAAGTGGGGCAACCTCACGGCCAGCGAGCCCAGTCGCTTCATCGACGAGATCGATCCGAAATACCTGGAGATGCCGTCGAGCAGTCAACGCTCAGCGGGCTTCGCACAACCTGCAGCACCACGCGGCACCCCACCGTGGGCCCAGCGCCCCCGCACTGCGGATACGCCTGCTGAGGAGCGCGGCAGCAAGCCCGTGTATGGCCGCGAGAAGCGCGCACCACTGCCTCCGCCAGAACGCCGTGCTGCGGCGCCGGAACCCACGCCTGTGGCCCGCAACCTCAAGCGCATCAGCCCCAGTGGCACGCCGGCCGAAGCCACGCGCAGCCTTGGAGCCCCGGTGGGCGACATCGCCGAAGGCATGACCGTGCTGCACGAACGCTTCGGCAAGGGCAAGGTGCTGAAGGTGGAAGGCCACGCGCCCGACCTGAAGGCCACCGTGTTCTTCCCCAGTGCCGGGCAGAAGCAGTTGCTGCTGCGCTTCGCGAAGTTGGAGGTGGTGGCGGAGTGACCCTAAGATGGTCGGGGCTACAGCGTCAAGGCGCGGACCACCAACAAGCGCTCGGGCCATCCTTCATAGATCGTCCAAGGCAGATCCGGATAGCGCGCCGAATAGAAGCGTAACCAGCTCCGCGTACAGAACCGATCGCGCACATCAAGGACCTGTACGACCGTGTCGACGGGAACCGTACGCACGTGATCGGGAATGCCAGGTACCATGAAGTCCATTGGTTGGACAATGAGATCACCTGGCTTGAACGGCGCTGCTTCATGTGACGAAAAGTCCTCCATTCCAGCTTGTGCGGCATAATAGCCCCAGCCCATACTTCCTGCGTACCAGATCGTGTGTCCTTGGTGTTGCAGTGCGATGGAACGTGCAGCATCGCGGTAGAACGCAGCGACCCGCCTGTCGGCTACACCCAAGCCGATGCCCATGGTCGCAGTGACCATGAGCAGCGCATAGCGCACAGAACGCTGCAACCGTGCAAAACCCGTGGCAGCCAGCAGCAGGAGCATGGGCAGCACGAGCACTACATGCCGTGTGGCCATCCAAGGTGCGAACACGATCACGAACCCCGCCAGAGCAATAGCGCTGAGCAGCAGCACGTATCGCACATCGCGTAGATGGATATCCGTACCACCGATCTTGATGAACATGAGAACGAGGCCGAATGTGCCATTGAGCATGAACCCGATCAACAAGGCTCGTTCAATGAATGCTGGTCCCAAAACCCCGGCCCATGCGCACACGACCACACCAATGCCCAGTGCAAGCGCGACCGCTGCCATCCGGTGCACCTTGGTGGATAGTTGGACAAGGAAGCCCACAAGCAACCACGGTGCAACGGCCCCCAGTGTCATGGCATAGGAGACCATCCGGATCCCAAGACCATCGCCACTGAAGCCGGAAAGGGATCGACCGAACAGATGGATAAAACCGAATTCGTGGAGGTTCCAAACGGACCAACCCAACAGCGCAACAGAGGGAACAAGCAACGCCAGCCAGGCCCGCCCGCCCAAACGCCACGTTCCGAACAGCAGCAGCGGCAACACGGCAAGCATGGTGTACTTAATGAAGATGCCTGCTGTGAGTACAAGCGAAGCCTGAACAAGCTTCTGAACGGAGCGCAGTTGCAATGCAGCGAACAGCCGATGAAGAAAGCCCAACAGGCAGGCCAGCAGAGGAACGTCCACCATGACGTTCTGATTGACCAGAAAGGCAGGGCTGAGCACCAGCAAGCCGGTCAACCATACGGCATGCTGCTTGGTGAACATGACCGCAAGCCGATAGAACAGCACAATACACACCCCGGTGAACAAGGCCTCGAAGCCATGCATCGCGATCTCCCCGAAACCGAAGACCGAACCCCACAGGGCCAATCCATAGAAGAACAAGGGAGGTTGATTACCGTCGTAGAAATGCTGCACCCAACCGGACCAATTGATGGTACCACTCATCGGCTGCAAGGGATGGGCGGCGATCCATTGCGCTGCCTGAACGTGATAAGCATCGTCAATGTGGAACGCCTTGGTGAGATTGAGCGCTGTGGCGATAACAAAGAAGAGCAACAACCACATATAGGTGTGCTGTGAGCGGTATGTGCCCACCTGTTTGTGCGAAGGGGTAAGCATGGATGAACGGGAACGAACTTACGTTGAGGAAAGGCATCACAGGATGAGCGATGCCAGGTCTTCTTGGGAGGGACCATCATGCGGTGACCCTCATCCAATCTCCGAACTGCGACACTGACACTCTCCCTGGGGTGATGCTTCCATCCGTTACCGATGGATCCGCATATGCCGTGGACAACAGTGTTGTAGAAAAAGTCGACGTCCGGAAATGGTGGTTGAGCTTCTTTCGCGTGATCTTTGGGCCAGATGCACTGGAACGAGTTGACCTCATCACAAGGCACGTGCCTGCTGCTCGCAACGGCACTGGGATCGGGTAGCATCTGGGCAATGACAAGGTCGCACCACCGGCTGGCGATCGGCCTGCTGACCCTGGCGGCCTTGCTGCTCCGCTTGTTCGCCGCCACGTTGGACCCTTTCTTGAACGATTGGGATGAAGTATATCACGCCGTTGTGGCCCGGAACATGGTGGAGCACCCACTGCGCCCCATGCTGTTCAAGGAAGCCGCGTTACCCACGACCACATCATGGGCCGAGCAGCACATATGGCTGCACAAGCCACCATTCTTTCTTTGGCAAATGGCCTTGAGCATCAATGCGATCGGGGAGATCCCTTTCGCAGTAAGGCTACCCAGTGTGTTATGGACAACCTTGATGGTGCCGGCCGTATGGCGCATGGGGGCTATGCTGCGGAACGAACGCACCGGGTTCGTTGCGGCGAGCTTGGTCGCGTTCAGCTTTCTGCTTCAGGAGCTGGTGGCAGGATCCATCAACACTGACCACAATGATGCGGTCTTCATCGGGCTCATCACCTGCGCGACATGGGGTTGGTTGGAGCATGAACGTAGACCGTCCACCCTATATGCAGCGGCGATCGGCTTGCTGAGCGCTTGCGCCGTACTCACCAAATGGTACA
Organism: Flavobacteriales bacterium; assembly: GCA_025455765.1. Classification (GTDB taxonomy): domain Bacteria; phylum Bacteroidota; class Bacteroidia; order Flavobacteriales_F; family PHOS-HE28; genus PHOS-HE28. The sequence continues at coordinate 4,597 of JALOLX010000097.1, forward strand.
TCGGCTGCCTTGTCTTTCTGCCGTTCGGCCTGTCGGTCCTTCTCGATCGATGTAAACTCTTGTCGATACGGCACCTCGGCGTAGCAATGCTCATCGCGATCATCCCTGTTGGAGCCTGGCTCTGGTACATCACGGTATCCTTCCCGATCGAAGCGAGCTACGAAGCGCATGAGAATTGGCTTCGATGGAGCACTCCTCTGGAAGGTCATCGTGGCGGCTCATTCTTCCATTTCGAGGTGATCGCCGACCTCATCCCACCGCTTACCTGGTGGATCCTGCTCCCCGCGCTGGTCTGGTTCATCTGGCGTGTGGATACTGCTGCCCATCGCGTTCTACTGATATCTACCGTGGGAGCAGTACATGTGTTCTTCTTACTTGCACAAACCAAAATGGTATGCTACACCATGGTGCTGCTACCGCTGTATTGTTTGGCACTCTCCAATGCCTTGGTAGACATCTGTGAGCGCATCGCTGATCAACGTGCGGTCAGATACCTGCTTGCGGCGAGCACGTTGGTCCTATGCTTTTGCACCTTGGATCTACCGCGTATCCTGTCACGGCATTCATTGCAGTCGACAGACCAGGTGGATCCGCGTTGGCGAAAACAGAACCTTGCCGTCATGGATCAATTGCCGAAGCTCGCCCGTCACATCCGGCAATTTCCCAAGCCGATACTCTTCAACGTACCACGCAACCACAACACCCGAACCATGTTCGCCATTGGGATCGACACCTGGCCCAAGCCAGCGATGCCTGAGGACGTGGAGCGCTTGACCAGGTTGGGCTACACGGTGCTTGTGCTACAAGACGGCGCCCCGCCCGAGACGTTCCCGCCAGGTACTCTTGTGGTACCCGATAGCATATTCTCCATATCCAAGGAAGTCCGGCTCTAATGCACTCATGCCTTCTCTCGCACGAACTGGAAAGGCAGACCAACAGGATGAGCATCATCCAATGAATGCTGAGATCGAAGCGCTTCAAGCACAGTGTCGCCGAAGACCTTTCCGATACGTCCGAGCCGTTCACATGATCGCGACCCGAACGTGGTCCATCGATCCGCTTGTGCGATCTGCGCAGAACGTCTTCCGAACGAAGCCGCTGCATCATAGCTTTTGAAGTCATCCCACAGCGGCCGCCGTGTTCTTCCCCAGTGCCAGGCAGAAGCAGTTGCTGCTGCGCTTCGCGAAGTTGGAGGTGGTGGCGGAGTGAGCGGGGTGAACTACGGCCGTGGCGCAGCGCGCGGACCGATCTCCAACCCCAGGATGAGCCCGACGGTGGCTACGCGTTTGGGCAAGTCCAGGTAACGCTCGTTCGGCCAGGGGGAGGCGATGGTGGGTTGTTGGTCCAAGGAGAGGTCGGCCCAAGGCTCCACGAACCACCACAGCGGACCATGAACGACGCGCGCATGCCGCAGGCCCACGCGGAATCCGCCGACCGTACGCTGCGCATTCACGGTGGCGCTC